>CAYGTM010000152.1:0-5995 GCA_964352795.1 uncultured Phycisphaera sp. | reverse complement strand
CGTCTGGGGCGTCCAGATGACCGAGATCAAGTGGTCCGCGTGGGCCTCCACGATGTCGAACTGCGGGATGAGCGTATTCTCGAGCGTCGGGTCGACGCCACTATCCAAGAGATACTCCGCCCCGTGGGCCGAGCTGTCGTTGTAGATCAGCAACGAGAAGTGCGGGGCGAACTTCAGGTGGTCGCGCGAATACGGCCCCGAGACCGAATAGTCCATGATGTTGTCGAAGTTCTCCACCCCGGCATCGGCGATGTCCTCGTAGCGGGCCTTGAGCAGCGCTGTCGACGCGAAGTCGTCGGGCCCGAACCCTGCGTAATGGCGGGACGCCAGCCCGTCCAGATCGGTGAAATCAAAGTTCTCGAGCGTCTCGGCCCAGAGCTGGATTCGCCCGTTCGTGGCGTTGGGATCGAAAGCGTTGCCGGTCAGGTTCGGTGACCCGATGCCCCACCAGAGGAGCGTAGCGCAGGGGAACTTGTTGCGTGTCGCCTGGATGCAGCGGGACCAGTATTGCTGGAGGTCGGCGAAGGTGTAGGTCGGATGAACGGCCAGTTCGGCGAAGCGTTGTGTGATCTGCGTCGGGTTGGCCTGGTGCTCGATGTCGATCGTGATGATGCCGGAGTAGGTCAGATTCTCATCACTGTTCCAGCCGAGTTCGTTCTCGATGTGGGCCTGGAGCTTGGTCTCGATCTGACCAATGGTCTTCTCGATGAAGTCCTCGTACGGTGAGGGCTCCGAGCCCGGCCCGGCCTTCTCCTTCCTCGCGAAGTAGTGGCCGGATGAAATCGCGTGCGCGTCGGCGCGGGTGCGGTATTCCCGGAAGCACTCCCCGCCCGACAGATAGTCCGTCAGCAGGAACGGCGGCACCCCCTGCGCGGCCACGGCCAGCGTCGCGCCATCAATCTCGGGATCATCGCACTGGGCCAGGGCGGATGGAGCCGCCGAAGCGACCCCAACCATTGAGACAGCGATCGCGTTTCGCAGCAGTTCACTATTCATGTTCGTTTCCTTTTGAACAAGATTTCCCCACGAGCCCGCCAAAGCCCATCGCCTTGGCAGAGCCGCTTCACGACTATACCCCTGCGGTCAAACCCAACCTCGACAATCGACAACACATGTCGGCCACGCACCCAACCTCGTGCGCTGCAAGATCGCGACACCAGATTCGTAAGTGGAATGATTTTCGGCCTACCAAGGGCAATATCCGCTCGGCTGCGCACCACTTCGCTGATGGCCTTTCGCAACACTCGCCCGCCATGCTCGCGCCGGCGTATGGAAAACCCCGACATCGATGTCAGGGCTTTGCTCTCGATCGGAGCTCTGTCCGAGGGTGCCCTGCTACGGCGACGGCGAGCTGATGCTGTTCGACTTCCTACGCTTCCAGAACGCCTTCAACGCGGGCTGATTGAACGCCGCAACCTGCGCCCCGCATGCCTGTAGACTCCAAAGCGAACACGAATCGCGAGGAGGCTTGCATGGCGCGACGGATCTTGAGTGTTGGCGTGATCCTCATCCTGACCATGGCCACACCCGCAACCGGCCAGGAAGACCGGCCCAGCTTCGGCATGAGCCTGGGCGGAGGCGAAGCGGCGATGGCGATGGCCATCGGGCGGGCGTCGGTCCATCGGTGCGCCGAGTTGCTGGGCTTCGACGAGCACCAGCGCGACGCGGCGATGTTGCTGCACGAGGCGTATCTCGAGGATTACAAGCTTGCCGCCGACGCGATCGCCCAGGGCATGATCGACCTGGAAGACGAGGCCAAGGTGACGCGCGACCGCGACGAGTTCCGGAGCAACCTCGGGCGGCTGATGCGCGGCATGTTCGAGCGGCGGATGGAACTCGACGACCGGCTGCTCGGCGATCTGGAAACGCTGGCCGCTCTTCCCGAAGACAATCATTCGTTCGCCCGCGTCGAGCGGGCCCGGCGGCGCGAGCTGGCCCGGTCGATCTCGCGGGTGAACGGGGCGTGGGTCGACCTGTTCGACATCGCCGAGCGTGTGGGCGTGGATGGCGACCCCGAGGTCGCGGCGATCCTGATCGACTATGAAACCCAGATCGACGCTGCCCACCGGCCTTTGGTCGAGGCCCAGCTCGACCGCACGCGCCGCTCCATTGACAATACGGAGGCGCCCTATGCAGAAGCCCGGAAGCGTGCCCGCGACGAATCATTCCGAGCTGAGGATGAGGCGATCATTCAGAAGCTGGCCGACGCGGACGCGAGGGCCAAGGCCAGCAACGACCGCTTCGCGCGGATGATCGCGCAAGCCTTGGCCGAGGGCGACGAGGCACGGTGGACCGAGGCATACAACCGCAACGCGTGGCCGGTGGTCTACCGCGTGAGCGACGCCCGGCGCGTGCTCGACGCGGCGGCTGTCTTCGAGGATTTGACCGACGAGCAGCGCGAGCAACTCGACGCCGTGCGCGCGGGCTACGAGCGCGACGCCGGGGCGATCAACCATCGCTGGGCCGCAGCCATCGATGCCCACCAGGCGGGCGTAGGCAACCCGTGGGCGGGGGGCGGCCAGTCGGCCGATGTCGAGCGCGCCAAGGAGGACCGCGCGGAACTCGACGAGCGGTGCACCGATCGTGTGCGAGGCCTCTTGACGCCCGAGCAGGCCGAGCGTCTGCCCGACACCGGGGGTGTGGGGGGCGTGGACGCCGAGGCGGTGGTGCGAGAGTTGGAAGGCGGCTGAGCACGAGCACCCGGCCGCATCACGGTGGACACACGCAAAACCCCCGCACGGCCGGGGCCGCGCGGGGGTCGGGGTCTCTCTTCCTTCCTGCTGGCTTACTTGCAGCCGCGATCGAAGGCGTTCTGGAACGCCAGGAAGTCGAAGATGTTGATGCGGCCATCACCGTCGAAGTCGGCGCTGCGCAGGCCCATGTCAAAGGCGTTCTGGAATGCGAGGAAGTCGAAGATGGTCAGCGCGCCGTCGCCGTCGAAGTCGGCGTCGCACTCTGCCGTGTGCGAGAACTCGAAGGCCACCTGGCCCTCACGGCCCGCGGGCAGGCCGTGCATCTCGACCGATTCACCCATCATGCCATCGAGCTTGAGGTAGAAGTCGATCCCCCCCCGCACCTCGATCGGCCCGGTCGTCAGGCCCTTGTAGACGCCGGGGATCTCGATGAAGAACGGCTCGTCGTCGCACGTCCCCGCGACGAGGACGTCCTCGCCGGTGACGTCGTCTTCTTCAATGCTGAAGACCAGGCAGGTCGGAAGCCGGTCGAAGCGGACGGCCGCCGTGGCGGCGGGGATGCAGATCTGCTGGCCATCGGGGCCCAGCAGGCACAGGTCGCCGGCGAAGGCGAAGGACGAACCCACGCCCATCTGATATATCGACGCGCCGCTGGTGTCCACGATCTTCTCGAAGTTCAGCGAGAAGTTGTCCGTCGTCCGCACCGAACCGTCGCCCATCAGAAAGTTTACGCTCACGGTACGCGGCTGGGCGTCGGTATCCATCCGCACCGCCGCCTCGCGCACTTTCTGCACCGCCGGCAGCAACAGGCCGATGAGGATGGCCTCTTCCTGAGGCGTGGCGATGACCAGGCCGTCGGGGCCGACGTCCATGGTCGTGCCCTGGCCGGGGGCCACCTCACCCACGCCGGGGATGGCCACGGGCTCGACCCACAGGTACTGGCGGCCGGGCAGCGGGTCGGCGACGACGGCCGTCGAGGTGGTCAGGTCGCTGGGGTAGTACGAGAAGAAGTCGGCCTCGGCCCGCAGACGCAGGAACGCGGGGCCCGCGACATTGGGCTGGTACACGCCGCTCCAGATGTGCAGCGGGTTGGTCGGATCGGCGAAGAGGCCGGCGCTGGGCATGTGCGTCTGGTCGAAGCTCGCGTTGAAGACGCTGGCCCCGGCGAGCGCGCCGCTGCTGGCCCAGGTCCACGCGTCGTACGACGCGAACACGTCGAAGTCGGCCTGGGCCAGGGCGAAGGCCGACGTGGGGAAGCGGCCGACGATCTCGACGTTCACCGACTCGCCCGCGTTGATGACCGAGCGATCCAGGCTCATTGAGAGGCCGGGGTCTTGAGCCACGGCGCTACCGGCCGCGGCGAGGATGGACATGGCGCCAAGCGCCCCAGTACGAAACATGTGCTTGCTGTGAATCACGGGTGTTCTCCCATTGGTTTGCGTTGCCCTTCGCGGTGACGACCGCGGGGCACCCATGACGCGGAGGGAGAGTTGGTTTCGCGCCATACAAGCAAAAACCCCGGTTGAAGCCGGGGCGTGTGGTGTTGAACTTGCCTGCTAGGTGCTGAGATCAGCACGCCGCGTCGATCATCTGCCTGCTAATCAACCGCAGCGCCATGCGCCACTCTTCGAGAACCCTCTCGTCGGCGTGCTCGCCCAGCACGTCACGCATCGAAGCGATGAGTGTCTCGACCACCAGGTGATAATGCTCGGGCTTCGCGCCATAGCCCGCGTGCCGCCTGCCCATCTCGGCCAGTAGGTGCGAGTTGGCCTCGGGGTTCTCGAGGTTGGCCACGATGGTGTCCAGGGCCATCGTCAGCTTGCGGGATTGCAGCTCGATGTCCGCTGAAAACATCGATCGCACGCCCGGGGCGGCCTCGAAGAGCTTCTGGTAGAACGCACGGGCGAAGTCAAGTTCCTTCAGCCGAACCAGGCGATAGCTCGTGCGCAGCCGCTCGATCACGGCCGTGTCGACGGGGATGCGAGTGATGGGCTGGCCAACCTTCGAGGCGCTAGCTGGGTGTCGGTGGACGGGCATGGGCCTCTCCCTGCGGACGGTGCTCTCAAATGTAACGCGAAAAGCGGTTACCCCTCGCGCCAGCGTTCAAGGCCCGCCGGCCGCGTTCGCCTGGCGCAGCGATTCGTCGGCATCGCGCGTGAACACATGCTCGCGGCCCTGGGCCTGCACCAGCAGATCGTGCCCAGCGGCCAGCAGCGCGCGCGCTTCATCTGGCCGCTCGAGGACCAGCAGGGTCTTGCCCATCTGGCAGGTGAGACGGCCCAGAAGACCCTGGTTGGGCCGCGGCAAATCGTTCAGCGCGGCCATCGCGATCTCGCACTCGGTGAGGGCCTCGTTCGGCTGTCCGTTGTCCAGTAACATTTCTGCCATGATCAAACGAGACTCCAACGCCAGCGTGTGGGTTGGTCCCACCGCCAACTCGAGGCCTGCAACCACCGCGTGGATCCCCTCGAAGCCGCCCTCCGTTTCGCCCGACGCGAATGCGAGTTGCGCCAGCAGGCGGCGAGCAAGCAGCGTGTCGGGGTGAAACTCGCCAAGCACGCCAAGCCGGGCGTTGTGTACCTGCTTCGCCAGCTCGCGCGATCGTTCAGCTTCGCCGGCCATGCGCTCCAACTCGGCCAGCGCGAGCACCACGCGGAGCGTCGTGGGGTGCGAGCCTCCAAGATGCCGCTGCGCGGTGGCGTTCGCCTCGGTCAGCAAGCCCCGCCCCTCGTCCAGCCTGCCCTGGTTGCGCAGCATCAATCCGAGGTTGAACGCCAAGGTGATGGTCTCGGGGGCGTCGGTGCCGTGCTTGTCTCGCCGCTGCTCGAGCAGCACCGTGAACGCTTCGGTCGCCTTGCCCAACTCGCCACGCATTGCGTGGAGCACGGCCAGGTTATTCAGCGTCTGGAGCGTCTCGTCGTGTTCGTCGCCCAGCACGCGCCGCTGGCGCGTGTGCGTGTCGGTCCACACCGCCTGGGCCAAGTCCAACTCACCGAGCGCGCGATGCACGATGCCCAGGCTCACGCCAAGCCGCAGGGTCGAAGGGGCATCTGGTCCCAGCACACGCACGCTGCGCTCGTGGCCCTCGGCCATGCACGCCTTCGCTTCTTCGTATCGCCCCATCGCGTTCAGCGACAGGCCAAGGGCGTTGAGGCTGCGCAAGGTTTCATCGTGGTCGTCGCCGTAGACCTTGCGGCGGATGTCCAGTGCCTCGCGCAGCACCGGCTCGGTGCTGGCGGGCAGGCCCAGGGCGGACATGGTCACGCCCAGTCTTTGCAGCATGCGCGAGCGCAGCTCGGGAT
>CAYGTM010000151.1:0-6003 GCA_964352795.1 uncultured Phycisphaera sp. | reverse complement strand
ATCTCACCCCATGCGTGCTGCCGGTGATCCCGATCAAGGTCATGACCCTGTCGCAGCACGCCGGCTCGCCGGGCAAGACGCTCATCCTCGGGCTGTGGATGGCCTTGGGCGTGATCGCGTTCTGGGTTGGCCTGGGCATCCCCGCGGCCGTGCTGGGCAAGGCCGTGGGCGCCATCTTCGGCGTGTGGTGGTTCACTGCGGGCGTGGGCATCATCATCGCCGTCATGTCGCTGGGGCTCATGGGCCTGTTCACGCTCCAACTCCCCCAGTCGGTGTACAAGATCAATCCCAAGGCCGACTCGCCCTGGGGTTCGTTCGTGTTCGGCGTGATGACCGGCGTGCTGGGCCTGCCGTGCTTCGGGCTGGTGGCCGGCGCGCTGCTGGTGAGCGCCACCGAGATCCCGCCCGTGGTCACGATGCTGATCTTCACGGCTCTGGGCATCGGCATGGCGCTGCCGTACCTGATCCTCTCGATGCACCCCAAGTGGGTCGAGGCGCTGCCGCGCACCGGGCCGGCCAGCGAGTTGGTCAAGCAGGTCATGGGCCTGCTGCTGCTGGGCGCGGGCGCGTACTTCCTGGCGTCGGGCTTGCAAGCCCTCATCCTCGACATGCCCTGGATCGGCCGCCAACTCCACTGGTGGGCGGCGGCGGTGTTCGTGGCGGCGGCCAGCCTGTGGCTGGTCATGCGCACGCTCCAGATCACCAAGAGCATCCCCAAGCGGGGCGTGTTCACCGTGCTGGGCGTGCTGGTGGGCGGGGCCGTCATCCTGTTCGCCCTCGACGTGACGGCGGGGGCCAAGGCCGACTACCTCGAACGCGAGAAGCAACTGGCCGAGGCGACCGCCGGCGACGGCGAACGCGGCATCATCACCACGACATGGGTCGACTACAGCCCCGAGTTGCTGGCCCGGGCCCGCGAAGAAGGCTTCGTGGTCGTGGTCGACTTCACCGCCGACTGGTGCATCAACTGCAAGGCCCTGGAAGAGCGCGTGCTCGGAGCCGAGCCCGTGCGCTCGCGTTTGCGTGACGACGACGTGGTAATGATGAAGGCCGACCTCACGAGCACGCGACAGCCCGCGTGGGCCCTGATGAAGGAACTGAACCAGAAGGCCCCGCCCGTGCTCGCGGTCTATGGACCCGGCATCGACGGCGACACGCCCTGGATGAGCAACGCGTACGACAGCGGCACCGTGATGGACGCCATCTCCCTCGGCAAGGGCGACACCCAGGACCGCGACATCGCCCGCGCCAACTGAACCCCCGCGTTTGCTCCAAGGAGGGGCACGACGCGAAACGTCCCGCGCCGGCGTGCCACCGGCGCGGGACGCTTTTGTATCTGGCGTGTTCGTCCTGATTCAGTCGCAGCCGGCAAAGAAACGCGACTGAAAGAGGATGAAGTCGAACAGGGTCAGCGCACCGTCGCGGTCAAAGTCCGCTCGCGGATCGCCGTCGGTGAAGGCGATCTGGAAGGCAACGAAGTCGAAGATGGAGACCATGCCGTCGCCGTCAAAGTCGACATCGCAGACGGCCGCAGCGCCGCCGCCCTGGATGATGAGCGCGAAGTGAGCGTCGATGCCCGGCGTGCTCAGGTCGGCGTCTTCGTTGAGCTCGCGGGCGATCACCTCGACCTTCCACATGCCGGGTTTGGCCGTGCCGATGAAGACGTTCTCCACCGTGTCGACGCCGTTGGGCGACCCGCCGCTGGTCGACGTGGGGCTGTCCATCAGCCCCACGTTGCCGTGGTAGACCTCGCCCGAGGGTGAAGTGACGCGAAGATCAAGGTCGTTGATGCGATGCACGCGGGCCGTCGGGTTGCCCGCGGGGTCGAGGTAGGCCATCGTCACGCGAAGAGCGCCCTGCTGGGCGGGCATCTCCACCAGATACTCCGCCCGCTCGTCCACCCTCCGCAGCGATCTCGTTTGATCGACGATGAACAGGTTGTTGCGGGCGGCGTACAGGCTCGCCACGTCGGGCGGGCCCCAGCCCTGGTCCTGGCGGCGCAGGTCGCTCTCTAGCAACCAGGCGCGCGCGGTGTTGATCATCAGCGCCTTGGCCGTGATGGCGTTGGGACGGTTGTCGAACACGTCGCCCAAGGGATTGATGGCGTTGCCGAACACGCCCTGCGACCACAACTGGAACAGCACGCCGAAGTGGCCGGCCACGACTGGCGCCGAGGCGCTGGTGCCATTGAACGTGGAATATTCCCTGGGCCCGGCGCTGCTGGTGGTCTTGATGCCGTCGTAGAAGTGGGCCAGATCGGGCTTGATGCGCCCGTCGGCGGCCGGCCCGGTGCTCGCGCCGTAGTGAAAATCGTCGCCTCGGGCCAGCGTGCCCTCGTGGTTGATGCCGCCTACCGACACGATGTTCTTGGCCCACGCCTGCGGGCGAGAGTCGCGCCCGCCCGAGTTCGACTGGCTCTGGGTGATCAGGATGTTGTTGAGGAACGCGATGTCATCGATCTGAGCCGAGATGGTGGTGTACTCGGTTGTGCGCGGGTCGCCCCAACTGTTGGTCTGGAAGACGGCGCGGTACGGGCCGGCCTCGTCGACCAGTTCGGCCGTGTGCTCGTAGCGCGTGGGGGCCTCACCAAGAAAGCCCAACTCGGGATAACTGGCGAAGATGCCCTGGGCCCGGGGCAACATGCCGGTGTACCGAGCGTCGGCCGATCCATCACCGAACACGATGCCGTACACCGATGTGCCGTGCGCGGTCACCGGGCCGTTCGCGCCGTGGATGATGGGCGGGCGGGCCTGGAAGTCTTGGTGTTCGCGGCGCAGACCGCCGTCGAGCACCTCGCCGCGCACGCCCTGGCCCGAGAAGCCCAGGCTATGGAGCGCGTCGCCGCCGCCGAACAGGCGAACGAGGTCCATGTCGTCCTGCGGAGCGCCCTTGGCATCGATGAACAGCACCTCGGGCCGATGCGCGACGGCGGCGAGTTGGTCCCGGCTCAGCCTGGCCTCGATGCGATAGCCAGCGGGCTCGAAACCGTGGACCACGCCGCCCAGACGGGCAATCTCCTGCGCGACGGCGTTCTGATTGGTCGGCCCGCGCTCGAGCATCTGGATGGAGTATCGGGCTGGCGCGTCATAGCCCGTGCCGAGCGTGATGGCCTGGAGCAAGGGCTCGTCGAGCTTGTAGGCCGCGTGGTATGGACCAACCCAGCGCACCGCCGGTGTCGCGCGCACGGCGGCGGCGCTGCGTGCGTCCATCCGCACGATGTACGCGTTGTGGGGCAGAAAGCGGCCCAGCCGCCCGCCCGCGTCGGTGATGGCCCGCCGCGAGGCATCGGTCGCGCGCGAGCGCAGTTGCACGATGAACACGCCCGAGTCCTCGTCGCCACGAAGGTCGGCGGGGACGGCGGGGATCGACCCGAGCGGGTCGAAGGCGGCGTACCGGAGTTGGAGGGTGTCGGCCTGGGCAGGGTTGGAGGTGAGTGAGGGAGTGAGGGACACATCACTGGCAACGGCGGGCAGGCCGGCCAGCGCGAGCACGGCGGCGGAACAGGCCAGCCGTGCTCTTGAGGGAGATGTGAGGGAGAGCATCTTGGGAGAGATCCTCGTGCGGCCCGTGCCTTGGGCATCCGAACCCGTGGCGCGGACCCGTGGGTTTTCCCGCACCAGCATCGTGCCGGCACCGGAGGGAAGCGAACAGACTACAGCATGAGGACCGCCGGCGAGCGGGAATCTCACGAAAAATCGTGGAAAACTGGGTAAAATTTTGGGTTTGCGACACGGCCGTGGGTGTATCCCGCCGTCAACTCCACAATCTCAGGGAGATCATGGACCGGTAATCCCTGATACGGCATCGAGGCTGCCGACCTCAACATGAAGCCGCTCGCGCGCCGTGACGCGAGCTTCATCCACGCGTGCGGGAGCGGTGCCGGCGAAGGCCGAGCGTTTGCCGAGCGTGGCGTCGATGGTCAGCGTGTCGTAGGCATCGGCATCGATGGCAGGGTGGATGGCGCGCAGCGATTCGAGGGGCAACGCTTCGAGCGGCTTGCCCGCACTGAGGCCGGCGCGCACGGCCCGACCGGCGACCTCGTGGGCCTCACGAAAGGGGATGCCCTTGGCCACGAGGTAGTCGGCCAGCTCCGTGGCATTGGCGTATCCCGCGCCCGCCCGCGCGCGGCAGCGGTCCAGGTCGAATGTGGTGGTATCCATCACCAGGGCGGCCACGCGCAGGCACATGCTCAGCTCGTCGCTCGCGTCGAACAGGGCGGCCTTGTCCTCCTGGTTGTCCTTGTTGTACGCCAGGGGTTGGGCCTTGAGCAGCATCAGCAGCTGGTTGTGGGCGTTGGCGATGCGGCCCGACTTGCCCCGGATGAGTTCGAGCGCGTCGGGGTTCTTCTTCTGGGGCATGAGCGACGAGCCGGTGGTGACCTTATCGGACAACTTCACCAACGCGAACTCGGCGCTGTTGTAGATGATCATGTCCTCGGCCAGGCGCGAGAGATGGATGGCGCAGGCGGCCAGGACGGCAAGGGTTTCGAGCGCGAAATCGCGGTCGCTGGCGGCGTCGAGGCTGTTCGTGCTGGGTCGGTCAAACCCAAGGTTGCGCGCGAGCCGGTGGCGGTCGATGTCGTAGGCCGTGCCCGCGAGCGCGCCGCAGCCCAGGGGGCACTCGTTCACGCGGTCGAGCGCGTCCTTCAAGCGGGCGCTGTCGCGGGTAAGCATGGCCTCGTACGCCAGTGCCCAGTGGCCGATGGTGACCGGCTGGGCGGGCTGGAGATGGGTGTAGGCGGGCATCGGATCGTGGGCGTGCGTGTCGGCGATGTCGATGAGCGCGCGGCGGAGGTCAGCCAGTTCCCGACGACGATCATCGATGCACTCGCGCGTCCACAAGCGGAAGTCGGTCGAGACCAGGTCGTTGCGGCTGCGGCCGGTGTGCAGCTTCTTGCCCAGATCGCCGAGCCGTTGCACCAGCTCGTGCTCGACCCAGGTATGCACGTCTTCGAGGCCGCTCTCGATGGGCGGGCCGGGCAGCGTGGCGGCGTGCATGGCCACGTCGTGCAAGCCGGCGGTGATGCGCTCGCACTCGTCTTCGCTCAATACGCCCACCGAACGGATTTCCTGGGCCCATGCGATCGACGCGGCGATGTCTTGCCGCACCATGCGCCAGTCAATAGGTAGTGAATCGTTGAAGCGCTTGAAGAGCTCGGCGGGCGGCTCGTCGAAACGGCCGCCCCACATGGAGCCTGGCGTCCCCGCGTCGGTCATGATCTTGCCTTGGCGTGCTGGGTGGCATCCCGCTGCAAGCGCAACGCCTCGACACGCTGCGGAAGCGTCCACAGGCGGATGAATCCGCCGGCGTCTTTCTGATCGTACAAGGGCGTGTCGGTGAACGACGCCAGGTGCGGGTCGTACAGCGCGCTCTCGCAGCGGCGCTGCTCGACGATGGCGTGGCCCTTGTGCAACCGCACGGCCACCTCGCCCGTCAGGCGCGAGGCCATCGACTCGGCGGCGGCGCTGATGGCCTGACGCAGGGGCGTGAACCACTTGCCGGCGTACACGAGTTCACCAAACGTGGTGGCCATGTGCTCGCGATAGCGGCGCGTATCGCGGTCGAAGGCGAGCTCTTCGAGCGAGCGCAGGGCGGCCACCAGCACCGTGCCGGCGGGGGTTTCGTACAGCCCGCGGCTCTTGATGCCCACCACGCGGTTCTCGATGAGGTCGACGCGGCCCACGCCGTGACGGCCGGCGATGTCATTGAGTTTCTCGATGAGCTCGACACCCTCGATGGCCGTGCCGTCCAGCGCCGTGGGCCGGCCGTCCTCGAACGTCAGGCGCACGACCTCGGGCTGGTCGGGTGTGTCTTCGAGGTTGCGGCTGAGCATCCATACGTCGCTGGGCGGCGCATTCCACGGGTCTTCGATGGGCCCGCCCTCGTGGGAAATGTGCCAGAGGTTACGGTCGCGGCTGAAGATCTTGGTGGCGCTGGCCGTGCTCTTGATGTCGCGCTCGCGCAGGTAGTCGAGCAGGTCTTCGCGCGAGTGCATGTCCCACA
>CAYGTM010000150.1:0-6032 GCA_964352795.1 uncultured Phycisphaera sp. | reverse complement strand
CCCGGCGGTGCGGTGCGGCCGGGCGGTGTCCAGGGGGGCGGGTCGGGGGCCGGCCGATCTTCTCCGCTCAGCAGTCTCCTACACAGCACATCCACCAGCGTGCGCCCCTGCCGGTACGCCTCGGGCGGGCGCCAGTAGATCTCGTGCAGGGGTCGCATCGTGTCGGCGTCGCGGCGTTTGGCACCGCCGCTGCTGGGGGTGAGGCTCGTGAGCGAGCCGGCGATGCCGTGGAGCTTGTCGAGCACGGGCTGGGGGTCGGCGGCGAACAGGATCACATCGGCCCCGCGCACGGCGGCGCTGCTGACGCCCGCTTTGGCGAGGGCCACACGAAGTTCGGCGAGCGCGAGCAACCGCTCGACCTGCCCGGGCGGCGCGCCGTAGGCCTCCTTGAGATCATCGCGCACGGCGCTGACCTCGGCCATGCTGCTCGCCAGCGCCATGCGGCGGTAGGCGGCCATGCGGCGCACGTCACCTGGGATGTAGCTGGCGGGGATGTAGCCCTTGAGGCCCACATCGAGCGCAATGCGGCTGTGCGTCACCACGCGGTGGCCGCCCATCTCCTGCACGGCCTGTTCGAGCAGGCGGCAGTACATGTCGTAGCCGACAACCGCGATGTGGCCCGATTGCTCGGAGCCCAGAAGATTGCCCGCGCCGCGGATTTCCAGGTCGCGCATGGCGATCTTGAAACCCGCGCCAAGCATGGCGTACTGCTCGACGGCGGCCAGACGCTTCTTGGCCACGGCGCTCAGGATGCCGTCTTCGGGCAGCAGCAAATAGCAATACGCGCGCCGGCTGCTCCGCCCGACGCGGCCGCGGAGCTGGTGCAGGTCGGCCAACCCGAAGTTGTCCGCGTCGGCGATGACCATGGTGTTGGCGCTGGGCTGGTCGATGCCGCTCTCGATGATGGTCGTGCTCACGAGGATGTCCGCCTCGCGCCGGACAAACTTGAGCATCACCTCTTCGAGCTGGCCGCCGGGCATCTGGCCGTGGCCGACGACGATGGTTGCTTCCGGGGCTAATCCCTGCACCTCGGCGGCCCGGGCCTTGATGTCCTTCACGCGATTATGCACGAAGAAGACCTGGCCCTCGCGCGCCAGCTCGCGGGCGATGGCCTGCTCGATGCGTGTGCGGTCGAAGGGCATCACCTCGGTCACCACGCTCTGCCGTTCGGCCGGCGGCGTGGTCAGGCTCGAGATGTCGCGCAGGCCCAGCATCGCCATGTGCAGCGTGCGCGGGATGGGCGTGGCGCTCAGCGTCAGCACGTCGGCCTCGGTCCTGAGCCGGAGCAACTGCTCTTTGTGCTCAACGCCGAAGCGCTGCTCCTCGTCGATGACCACCAGGCCCAGGTCGCTGAAGCGCACGTCCTTGCTCAGCAGCCGGTGCGTGCCGATGATCACGTCGACCTCGCCCCCGCGCAGGGCCTTGAGCGTGCTGTTGGCCTCGGCGGCGGTCTTGTAGCGCGAGATGGACTCGACTCGGAAGGGGTACGCCGCGAAGCGCTCGCGGAATGTCCGCTCGTGCTGCTCGGCCAGCACCGTCGTGGGCACCAGGACGGCCACCTGCTTGCCGAACTCGACCGCCTTGAACGCGGCCCGGATGGCCAGCTCCGTCTTGCCGAAGCCCACGTCGCCGCAGATGAGCCGGTCCATCGGGCGCGGGCTGGCCATGTCGCGCTTGATGGCGGCCATGCCCGCGAGTTGGTCGTCGGTTTCCTGATACGGGAACTCGGCCTCGAACTCCTTCTGCCAGGTCGTGTCGGCGGGGAAGGCGATGCCCGGGCTGGCCTCGCGCGCCGCCCGCACGCGCAGCAGCTCGCCGGCCAGGTCCCGCACCGACTCGGCCACCTTCTGCTTCTGGGTCTTCCACCGTGCCCCGCCGAGCTGGCTGAGCGGCGGCGTGCCGCTGAAGCCGCCCACATACTTCTGCACCAGGTCGACCTGCGTGGCGGGCACATGCAGCCGAGCGCGGTCCTTGAACTCGAGGGTCAGGAACTCCTCGATGTTGAAGTCATTGGGCTTCTTGCCCTTCCTGCCCTTGGCGGCCTTGGCGATGTCGGTACTCTTGCCCGAGCCGTCGATCTCCATGAGCGTCAGGCCCACGAACCGCGCGATGCCGTGGTCGGCGTGGACGACGTGGTCGCCGGGCGCGAAGTCCAGGAATGCGTCAACCGTGCGCGTGTTCTTGAGACGCGCGTGCCGGCGGCGCA
This sequence comes from uncultured Phycisphaera sp., assembly GCA_964352795.1. Classification (GTDB taxonomy): domain Bacteria; phylum Planctomycetota; class Phycisphaerae; order Phycisphaerales; family UBA1924; genus JAHCJI01. The sequence goes on along the minus strand of CAYGTM010000150.1, from coordinate 3,826 downwards.
CGGGCGCGCGGCCCAGCATCTCGTGCAAGGGCAGCACCGCGATGGTGTTGTCCCGCCTACACACAAAACCGTGCGCGATGGCCGCGTGCCAGGGCTCCAGGTTCGTGACACCCGCCTCTTCCATCAGCTCACCCAGGCGGCTGAGCTCGCCCGGTGTCGCGCACGGCACGAGCACGCGGGCCTTCTGGTCGCGTCCCCACTTTCCTGCGGCGGCGACGACCCGCGTGGCGCTGTCCGCGCCGTCGCTCTTGAAATCCGGCGGGCGCTCCACGGGCAGCGCCATCTCGTCGGCATCGCCCGTGCTCGAATACTGATTGAGTTCCGCGAAGGCGTGCAGCCGCTCTTGAGCCAGCTTAACGACCCTCGTGTGCGGGATCACGCCCGACTGGGCCTTGACCCGCTCGTAATACCCCCGCCCCTGCTCGCTGACTTCCAGCGTCTCGACCAGCACGCCGAACGCGCGCTGGGGGCAGTGCTCGATGAAGCACACGCCCTCGCCCCGCGTCACATCGCCCTCAAGTGCGGCGGGCAGATCGACCGAATCCATCGCCGTTACGCTGGCCAGGCTCTGCACGTCGATCTCGGCGATGCGGTCGACCTCGTCGCCGAAGAAGTCCAGCCGCACCGGCACGGCGGCGTCCTGCTCGGCACCCGGTGCCGCGGGGAACACGTCGAGGATGCCCCCGCGCTGGGCGAACTGGCCCGGCTCGTCCACCGCGTCGACGCGCTCGTAGCCGGCTTCGGCCAGCCAACGCACGAGCTCGCCCGGCTCGACGCGATCGCCGCGGTTCACCGTCTTGCTCAGGGCTTCGAGCCGCTCGGCTGCCGGCGCGGGCTGCATCCAGGCGTGGATGGACCCGACCACGGCAAAGGGCCCGCCCCGCGCGCCCAAGTCCCGCACGCGCCGCGCCGCCGCCACGCGGCCGGCCATCGCCCGGGCCGACACCCCGCCGGGCCCCGCCTCGATGGCGGGCAGCTCGACAACGACCATCCCCAGGCTTTCCAACTCGTCGGCGGCGTGCTGCGCGTCCTCGACGTGGGCGTGGATGAGCACGACCGGCCTCTGGAGCGCCTCGGCCAGGGCCGCCACGGTGAACGAGGGCGAGGCCCCGATGGCCCCGCGCACGCGCGGCCGGCCCTTGCCGTTCAGGGCATGGGTCAACGCATCAAGGCCGCCAAGCTCTGCGAGCAACTCGTGCAAATGCGGGTCATGTTAGGACGCGAGTTAGGGCGCGATCCGGACATACGGGCGAACGCCCTCGACCGTCACCGGCCCGATGCCGCTGACACGGGCCAGGTCTTCCACCGTGCGGAAGGGCCCCTTGCTCGTGCGATCCTCGATGATGGCCGCCGCCCGCGAGGGACCGATGCCCGGCAGCAGTTGCAACTGCTCGGCACTGGCGGTGTTGATGTCCAGGGTCATGCCCGCTTCGAGTTTGGGCACGGGCTCGAACTGGGGCGTGTCGGATGCCGTCGGTTCAACGGCGTCAGTGGCGGCCGCCGGCATGACGGGAAGGGGAATCGTTGTCGCTGGTTGCTCGCTCACGGGAGTGCCAGTGCGCGATTCGACCTGCTTTGGCACGAACACCACCGCTTGCGGCGCGGGCGTGGGCTTGGTCGCCAGGCTGTAGCCCACGCCGATCAGGCCGACGCCCGAGATCAGGATCGCCGCCACCCATCGCGAGTTGTGTGGTGATGGCTGGACGCCCATCACCCGGCCCCACCTTGAGTGGGGATCTGCACACCGGCCCGCACGGCCTGGCGGAGAGTGGCCAACGCTTCGAGGGCGGGCCGCGGCGAGCCGCTTGCGTCAACCAGCCCCGAGCCGCTGGTTGTCCGGGCAGTATCCTGGGCCAACCCCCAGCAGATAGAATGCATGTAGGGCTTGGCCGCCGCCACCGACAGCGCCCGCGTGAGCCAGTCGGCCTGCGCGGCGGGCGACCACGGACCGTCCCACGAGCCGCTCTCGGCCTGCGTGCCGTTGGGTTTCGAGGGGCACGCGGCGAACGTGATCGAGATCGGGCGGTCGAGCATCGCGTAGCGGTCGAGGATCTCCGAAAAGGCCATCGTATCGCGTACGGCCGCGGCGGTGCTCGCGTCGGTCAGGTCGATACGAAGCCCCAGGGCGTCCACATGCGTGCCGCTCTGGGCGATCAGCTCACCCAGCAGCAGCGGCGGCACCGTGCGCTGCGAGCGAGCCGCATAGAGCGCGAATGGATCGACCACCTCCACCTGCACGCGGCCCTGGGGCTGGAGCTTGCGCGTCACCATCGAGGCCACGCGCAACAGGTCGGCGATCTGCTCGAACCGCAGCGACAGCGCGCCTTCCACGCCCAGCGACGACGCGAGCGTCCACCATTGGACCGTCCTTCGGTATCGGGTCACGACCTGGCGCATGTGCTCGTACACCAGCTCGCGCAGCGTGTCGTAGTCGTTCTCCCAGATGAACAACCACTCGGGCAGTTTGCCCGGGGCCAGGTCGAGCACCGGGCCGGCCACCACCGGCAGCTTGCCCTTGCGCACGGCCCACTCGATCCACCGATCGGTGGCGGCGAACTGGTACTTGCCCTCGGCCGGCTCGATGGACGACCACGGCATGGGCACGGTGATGAAGTCGGCAACTTTGGCCAGCGCCGCCTGGGCCGCGGGCTCGAAGCCCGACGGATCGACCACGCAGCCAACCCGCGCCACGCCCGCCAGCGTCACGCCGTGGGCCTCGGGGGCCTTGACCACCGCGATGGGCTTGTTCGCCGGCCTGCCGATCGAACGCTCGGCCCTGGCCACCGCGTCGGCGAACCACGAGCCGTCGGCCCGGGCCTCGATCCCGCGCGACACCGCTTCGGACACCAGCAGTTCGCTCGCGTCGGCCGCATCGGCCAGGGCCCGACGCGACTTCTCGTCGGCGGTGGCGATGGCCGGGTCGTCGGCCTCGAGGCTCTCGGTTCGCACGCCGCGCCACGAGACCAGGGCACCCGAAAAATCTTCCCTCGCCCGCTCGAACGTGACGAGCGCCGGGTGATCGGCGGGCAGCATGGCCAGGTTCCACTCTTCCAGGGCGTTGAGGAACCGCATCAGTTGCTTGCGGGCCAGCTCGAGCGCGAGCAGATACGGTCGCTCGCGTTGGGGCAGCAGCGTGGTGGTCAGCAGCACCTCACGCGAAGGTTTGGAGCCGTTGGCCAGGCCGAGCGGGAACAGAACCTCGAGCGACACCGGGCCCGCGTTGCTGGGCGTGACGGTCAGAACGCCCCGCTCGACGCGAACCTCGCCCGGGGCCGTCGCTCCGTCCGCCGCGACGATGCCCGCGTGGGCCAAGGGCCAGCCATCGGCCGGGCCCCCATCGCGATGCACGAAGAACTTCAGCATCCGCCTGCGTCTCTCCAAGGGGCCCAAAGAGCCTGGGTCGCCCGTCCGGGCCTCGCCTTGGGCCGCACACTCTACCATATGGCCATGCCACGCGCCGAGCCGTCCCAGGGGACCACCATAGCCCAAACCCGACTCGCCCTCCCACTGCTCCATCGCGGCAAGGTCAGAGAGGTGTATGACCTGGGCGACGGGCGCGTCGCCATCGTTGCCACCGATCGCCTGTCGGCCTTCGATGTCGTGCTGCCCACCCCCATCCCCGGCAAGGGCCGCGTGCTGACGGCCCTATCGGCCTGGTGGTTCCGCTGGCTTCAGGCCAAGAGCCTGGGGCCCACCCACTTCATCAGTGACCAAGCCGAGCTCCCCCCCACCGCCATCGAGGTTGACGGTGCCACCAAGCCCGCCCATCTCGCAAACAGAACCACGATCGCCCGCAGGGGAGAGATCATCAAGCTCGAATGCGTCG
>CAYGTM010000149.1:0-6116 GCA_964352795.1 uncultured Phycisphaera sp. | reverse complement strand
GGCTTGGGGGTGGGTTTGCGGGTTGGTCCGCCTTCCTTGGGCGCGTCCTTGGGCATGGCCCAATCGTATTCCTACCCTTGACCATGACCGATCCCACACGCGAAAACGCCGCCGACGCCCCACGGCGTTCGATCCCCAAGTTCGTCCTGCCCTTGGTCCTGATGCTGGGGTTCCTGTCGGCCATCATCTGGTACGCCGACGAGGGGCACGAACTGTTCTGGCCCAAGCGATGGGGTGTCGTTCAGGACGGCGCGATCTACCGCAGCGGCGAACCCACGCCGAGGGCCACTCGCCGGGTCGTGAAGGAACTGGGCATCAATACCATCATCGACCTGGGTGCCCACACGCCAGATACCGAGGAAGAACGCACCGCGCAGGCCATGGCCGACGAGCTGGGCGTCACGCGGTACCGTTTCGGCCTGATCGGCGACGCCACGGGCGACCCGAACGACTATGTGCTGGCCCTGCGCATCATGAACGACCCGGCCCACCAGCCGGTGTGGATCCACTGCGCCGCGGGCAGCGAACGCACGGGCTGCCTCATCGCCTTGCACCGGGTGATCACCGAAGATTGGGACCCCGACAAGGCGTACGCCGAAACGCACGAGTACGACCACGACGACAATCCGTATCTCAGGCCCATGTTCGACCAGTGGTTGCCCAGCGTGCGCGCGGCGTATCTGGAGGGCGGTCAGATTCCCTACGACCAGGCGAGCGACGCGATCGGCGGGGCGGGCAAGATGGAAACCAATGGCGGACGCACCGGCTTGGATGGCATCGTGCTGCCCCCCCCGCCGCTGCTCGAACTGCACGCTGGACCCCAGACCGAGCCAGCGTCCGAGGGGGGCTGATCGATGGACCCCATCCGAGTCGCCTGCGTGCAGTATCTCAACACCGCGCCACTGGTCGAAGGGCTGGACAAGCTCGAGGGGCTCACGCTGATCTCCGCCGTGCCGGCCGACATCGCCCCAATGCTGCGCGCGGGCGAGGCGGACATCGGGTTAGCCTCGATCATCGACGCCGTGGGCGAGCCCGAGTTAGCCATCCTGCCCGCGGGCATGATCGGCTGCGACGGGCCGACGCTCACCGTGCGGCTGTTCAGCAGCGTGCCGATGGCCGAGGTCACCACCGTGTGCGCCGATGCGGACAGCCACACCTCAGTCGCGCTGGCGCGGGTGCTGCTGGCCGAACAGTTCGGCGTGTCGCCAGCCATCGTGCCATTCAACGCTTTGGAGCGCGTCGCGCTGGAAGGGAAGAAGGCCGAACAGGACGGCGATGGCTGGCCACACACCCTGCTGCTCATCGGCGACAAGGTGGTCACCCACAGCCCGCCGGCCGTGCGCTACCCGCACCAGCTCGACCTGGGCGAGGCGTGGAAGGCGTTGACGGGCTTGCCGTTTGTGTACGCGGCGTGGATGTGCCGGGCGGGGTCGCTCGACAGCAATGAAGGCTTGCGGCGGATGGCGTTGGCCAGCGCCATGCTCGACCGCCAGCGCCGCCACAACGCGACGCGCCTCGACTGGTTGGTGCAACAGTGGGCCCCCAAGGCCAGATGGCCGGTCGATCTCGCGCGGCGGTACATCGGCGAGTTGCTGCGATATGACCTGGGAGATCGCGAGCGTGGGTCGGTCGAGCGGTTCTTCGGACTATGCGCCACGCATGGCATCATCGAAGCGAGCGCGGCGCGGTTTGCCGATCTTTCCAGCCCGAGACCCACTCCGATTCCCGGGAACGCCTGAGCCGTGGCCAACCGCGGCCCGACGAGCCACGCCGCCATCGACGCCCTGGCCGAGTTGCGTCGCGCGCCGCGCAAGGTGATCCTGCGCGCCATCGAGCGTCTCGAAGACGCCGTCGCCACCCTCGACGCGAGCGAGAGCGTCCCGGCCGGCTGGTTCCTGAGCACCGCCTCGGGCTATGCCATGCATGTCAAGGGGCGCGTGCCGGGCGAGGTTGCGCTGGCCGATGCGTGCGCGCTCGTCGAATCGCTCAGCGCGGCCATCGATCACTTGCCCGAGGAGTTGCCCGAGGGCAGTTTGGGCGTGAAGGAACTGGCCGCGAAGTGGAACGTGGCCCAGCGAACATTGCACCGGTATCGCGCCCAAGGCCTGCCCGCGCGCCACGTGCGCACTGGTCGCACGAGAAAACTCGCCTTCACCCCAGCTGCGGTCGCCGCCTTCGAGGCACGCCGTGGTGGGGCGATGCAAGACGCCGCGTCGTTCACACGCATGAGCGAGGCCGAGCGTGAGAACATACGGCGGCGCGCCGCGGAGCTGGGCGTTCAGGGCAAGAGCCCGAGCGGGGCCGCCCTGGTCATCGCCCGGGAACTTGGCCGCAGCCACGAGGCCATCCGCCATATGGTTGGCGCGGGCGGCTCGAGCGCGTGGACCGATCGGCAACGCCACGTCGCGCTGCGGGCCCACGACCGATTCCTGGAACCGGCGGACATCGCCGAGCGTGTAGGCCGCGACACCGGTGCCACGCGCCGAGCAATCGACGCGCAGCGCCTCGAGCGCCTGCGGGCGTTGGATCTCGAACCGGTGATGCTCGACGAGCCGCCCATGCCCCGGCTGCCGCTGGGCGCGCCGGGTCCGACGCTGCTGGCCGACCTGATCGCCGAGATGCGCGATCCGCACGCACCCGAGCGCGCGGTGGAGCGCCAGATGACCGCCTTCGCGCGCTTCCTGACGGCGCGTGCGGCGCGAGCCATCGCCGAGAGCCACGCGGCCAGCCTGCGCGCCGAGCCGATCGACGCGGCTGAGGCCGACCTGCTGTGGGCGGCCCGGCTGCGCGTGGAGGCGTTGCGGCCGATGCTGGGCATCGTGCTGCGCGGCGTGGAAGCGCGCTTGGGAAGGGAGATCGAAGCCCTTCACGCGCGACACGCCACGGGCCGATTGCAACTCGCCCTGGCCGCCGCAGCCGAAGCCGCCCATCGCTACGACCCGGCGCGCGGCGGGCGACTGAGCGCGGCCGTCACCGTCGCGGTCGACCGCGTGGCCAGCGACACGCCCGCGCCCGACAAGGCCACCACCGCCGCCCGGCGCAGCTTCGCCCAATCCCGCATCGACGACTGGACCCGACGCGTCAGCCCGTGGCAGGCCTTCCTCGAAGCACCAACCCACCTGCGCGCGGGCCTGCGAGCATTGCCTGACGAGCAACGCGCGCTGCTCGAGGCCCGGTTCGGGCTGGGCGAACGCCCCCACACGCTGGCCCAACTGGCCGAGCGGTTCGGCGTGCATCGCCCGTGGATCGCCCGCCGCGTGCGCGAGGCGGCGCGGGCCGCCGTCACGGTTGGTCGCGCGGCGTCACCGGCCGATACCATCAGCCCATGACCACCACCGAAGCGCCCGAGATGACCAAGGCCGAGCGGCAGAGAGCGACCATCACCGCCGCCCGGCTGATCGTGGGCCTGGAGATCCACGTCGAGCTGGCCACGCGCAGCAAAATGTTCACCCGGGCGCGCAATCCCACGGCGGCCGATGCGCACGGCGTCGAGCCCAACACGCTGATCGACCCGGTGGTGCTGGCGTTGCCCGGCGCGCTGCCCGTGCCCAACGCGCGGGCCATCGAGCTGTCCATCGCCGTGGGGCTGGCGCTCGGATGCTCGATCGCCCAAGTGACCCGGTTTGATCGCAAGGGCTACTTCTATCCCGACCTGCCCAAGGCGTACCAGATCAGCCAGTACGACCAGCCGTTATGCTTCGATGGCGCGGTCGAGCTGCCCGACTTCAACGATCGCGGCGAGGCGGACCTGGACGCGCCGCGCACGACCATCCGTGTCACGCGGGCCCACCTGGAAGAAGACGCCGGCAAGCTGCTGCACGAAGCGCCGGGCGGCCGCGCTATCGACCACTCGATCGTCGACCTCAACCGCGCCGGCACGCCGCTGCTCGAGATTGTCACCGAGCCCGACTTTACCGGCGCCGGGCAGGTCGAATCGTTCTGCCGCTGGCTGCGGCACACCGTCCGCCTGATGGGCGCGAGCCACGGCATCTTGCAGGAAGGGCACATGCGCTTCGAGCCCAACATCAACTGCGTGCTGACGCTGGACTCGGGGCGGACGGTCACCACGCCCATCGTCGAGGTCAAGAATCTCAACAGCTTCCGGGCCGTGGTGGGCGCGATCGGGTACGAGCATCGCACCCAGCCCGAGCGGTGGCGCGAGGACGGCCGCGTGATGGGCCCGGGTGCCAAGACAACGTGCGGCTGGGACGACGCGAACGGGCGCACCATCGTGCAGCGCGAGAAAGAGGACGCGCACGATTATCGGTATTTTCCGGACCCCGATCTGCCGCCGGTGCGCATCACCGACGAAGTGCTCGAAACGGCGCGCGCTCTCGCGGCCGATCCTTGGCTGCCGCGCCTCGAACGCATGGTTCGAGAACTCTCGCTGCCCGTTGCCGACGCCACGCTCATCCTGAACGACGCCGCGACGGCGAGGCTGTTCGAGGGCGCGCTGGCCGCGCTCCAGGAACACGGGCATGACGGACGCAAAGCGGCCAAGGCGTTGGCGAACGCCGTCACCCAGAAGCTCGCGAGCCTGGCCAACGAGCGGTCGTGGACGCCGGGCGAGTTGAACCTTTCGCCAAGACAACTGGCCGATCTCATCGACCTGCGCCTGGCCGGCGACATCAGCAGCAACGGGCTCGACGAGTTGCTGGGAGTCATGGCCTTGGAACCCACCACACCCGACGCGCGCGTCGTAGCCGACAAACGCGGGCTGCTCATCGTGCAAGACGCCATCGCGATCGACGCCTGGTGCCAAGCCGCCATCGATGCGAACCCGCAGGCCGCCGACGAGCTGCGATCGGGCAAACAGCAAGCCATCGGCCGGCTGATCGGCCACGCCATGCAACAAGCCAAAGGTTCGGGAGACCCCAAGGCCATCCGTGAGAGGCTGCTCGAGATGTTATCTACTGGATGAGCGGCGGCAGCGGGGGCGTGCCGATGATGGGCTGCGGCCCGGGCACGGGCCGCGGCAGGAACTCGAACTCGCTGCCATGCCCGGTGGCGAAGTTGACGTGCCGAACCGCGCCGTCGAGGAACAGCACGTTGCCCGTGTCGGGCTCGGGGTGCCACGACGCGTCCACGCGCCACTCGTTGTCGACCACGATCTGCCACTGCGGCACGGCGATTAGCAACATGCGTGACGGCATGGTCTGGATCTCGTGCTCGGCCATCGGCCCAGGTTGGGCGCTGGGCGAAATCCGGCGCTGGTCGAGCAGCAGCGGATTCGCGCGATAGCTGGTACCGAACCGCTCGAACGCCGTGCGCTGGGGGAAAACTTCCTGGGTCACCGGCTGGCCCGACGCCTCGGTCCACCGATACCCGCGATCGAGCGGCGAGCGGAACAGGAATGCCAAGCTGTCGCTCTCTTGCGTGCCCTCGTTGAGGATGTAGCTATTCACCGGGCGATCGGCGGCGAGCACGGCCCGGCGCTCCTGGCCGAGAAACGAAGCGCCCCCGTACTTCCAATCGGCGTCCGCGCGGAAGGGCATGGCCTGGTGGTCGTCGACGTATTGCCGCCAGCCGATGCCGATCTGGCGGAGGTTGGTCGCGCACACCGCGCCATTGGCGGCGTATCGGACGTACCGCAGCGACGGCAGCAGAAGCCCGAGCAGGATCGCCACGATGCTCATGGTGATGAGCAACTCGAGGATCGAGAACCCGCCCCGGCGAGCGATCGAGATGGATGGGTTGCCCAACGGCGTGCGCATCAAGGTGGAATCCTAGCCAGGAACTCGCAGAGCAGGGACGGGCGACGCCAGTTGTATGCCTTCGTGTGCCCGTATGTTTCAGGGAACCGTGGAGCGAGCACGATTTTTCCATCGATTGCTGGCCAATCGGGCGAGGGTTTGCCCGATCAGGTCTGAACGCTGGTGGCGGCGGCGGCTGCGGCGGGTGCCAGTAGCATGGCCGGCAGGAACACGCTGAGCCACCCGGGCATGCCCGCGATGGGTGCCGACACCCCTAGGGCCGACAGCACGAGGGCCGCCAGCACGATCGGAGCACACTTGGCCGCCTGGACGGCCATGTTCCGCGGCTCGCGGGTCACGAAGAAGGGCAGGGCGATCACCAGCGACCGGCCCATGGACACCCTGGCGCCCACGCGGCCCCCG
>CAYGTM010000148.1:0-6123 GCA_964352795.1 uncultured Phycisphaera sp. | reverse complement strand
GCACGACGGCACGCCCATCTACGCGCCCGACCGCGAGCGCATGGTGCTCGACAAGGCCAAGGCCCGCAACCAGGGACCGCTCAGCGACACCACCATCGAAGCGATCTACCGCCAACTCATGAGCGGTTCGTTCGCCCTGGAGCGCCCCTTGCGCATCGGCTATCTCGGCCCGGCCGGCTCGTACTCGCACCTGGCCGCCCGGGCCCACTTCGGCGCCAGCGTCGAGTTCGCCGGCGTCACCAGCATCGGCGCCGTGTTCGACGAGGTCATCAAGGGCCACGTCGACTACGGCCTCGCGCCCATCGAGAACAGCACCGCCGGCGGCATCGTCGAAACCCTCGACGCCTTCATCGAACACGCGGGCGAGGTGTCGATCTACGCCGAGGCCCAGGTCGTCATCCGCCACGCCCTCATGGCCGGTTGCACGGCCGAAAGCGTCACCCGCATCCACAGCAAGCCCGAGGTGTTCGCGCAGTGCCAGAACTGGCTGTCGGCGCGCTACCCCAAGGCCGAACTCATCCCCGCCGCGTCGTCCAGCCGCGCCGCCATCACGGCGGCCGAGGAAACCGAGAAGGCCCGCGCCATCGGTGCCAGCCCGGGCAGCGCCGCCATCGGCACCACGCTGGCGGCCGAGTTATATGGATTGAGCGTGCTCGTCGAATCGATCCAGGACCATCCCAACAACATCACCCGTTTCGTGATCTTGAGCCAAGAGCGCACGGGCCGCACGGGCCAGGACAAGACCAGCATGTTGTTCGAGACCAGCGACGAGCCAGGCGCGCTCGCCGACGTGCTGGCCGTCTTCCGCACGCACGGCGTGAACCTGACGCACATCGAAAAGCGCCCCAGCGGCCGCGAAAACTGGACCTACATGTTCTTCATCGACGCCGCCGGCCACATGCAGGACGAGGCGGTGGCTGGGGCGGTCGAGGACGCCAAAACCAAGTGCCGGCGCCTGACGGTGCTGGGGAGTTATCCGCGGGCGAAGGGTCTGTTGTAGAAGTTATTGTGCAACTCGGGCCACAACTTCGCGGTATACATTCGCATGGGAGGTATCACGATGAAGATGCAAGCTCAGCTTGTCAGCGTTACGCTCGGATGTGCGATGGCTTCGGTGGCCTTGGCCGACGAGGTGCGCCTCTCGCAAACCGAATCCGAGGAAGTGGTGCTGGGCTTTGGTCGCCTTTGCCCCGACTTGGGACCATCGGCCGCGGCGGAGGCCAGCAGCTACTGGCGTTCGTTCACGTTGCGCGACCAGGGCATCTCGATCGACTTCAGCGTCACGCGTGTCGAGTTCGGCATTGAACAACTCCGCCTTCCCTCGCTGGGTGAGGCCGAGATCATGATCAATCTCTACACTGCCCCCGAAGGCACCCAGCCGCAAACCGGCCTCACGCTCATCGGCTCGACCGTCGTGGCCATTGGTGAACGCACGGGCGAGGTCGTGAGCGTTGACATCGACGCCCTGGCCGGCGCGGGGACCGCGTTGATCGTCGAGGTCAGCGTGCCCAGCCTGCGGGACATGGCTGGTGGAGACTTGGGCGATCGTTTCGTGCCCGGTGCCAACGGCTTTGGCGAAACGGCACCGGTGTACTTCGCCAGCGACGCCTGCGGCATCCCCGAACCACAGCCGTGGAACCCGGCGTGGGGCACGTTCAACCATGTGCTGGCGGTCGTGGGCCAGCCATTCTGCGCGACCGACCTCGACGGTGACGGGCAACTCACCGTGTTCGACTTCCTCACGTTCCAGAACCTCTTCGATTCGCGCGATCCCCGCGCCGACCTCGATCGCGACGGTCTTTTCACCGTGTTCGATTTCCTGGCGTTCCAGAATGCCTTCGAGGCGGGGTGTCCGTAGCACCAGCGGGAAGCCCGATCCCGATCGGTCCGATCCAGACGTTATTCTCCCGCATCGCGCTGACCATCACGCACATGCCGCCGCCGAGGGTTGCAAATCCCTCGAGTTCGTCGGTCGGCGCGTCGAGGTCGATCGTGGGCGCGCCGCGAAAATCGGTGCCATGCTCCGCGTCGGCCAGCGGTACCAATCCGAAGCGATACAGCAGCCCGGGCTCGCGGTTCTGGACCAGCACAAGCGTCCCGAGATCATCGATCCAATGCACGTTCTGCACGAACGGCCCGCACGGGAAGCTCGCCAGCAGCACGCCCGGCTCGCTCGTGTGTGAGGCACCCCGCAACGCGACGGGATCGTACAGGCGAATGGCGTTGTCCTTGTTTCCATAGTCGGCCGTCGCGATGAGCCAGCGGCCAGCGTGGCGCACATAGTGCGGCCGCGTCCCGTTCACCGCCGCGTCATCCTCCATCGAGTGCAGCACTGCGCCGTCGAGGGTTCCCCGCTGCCACGCTCGCTGCCAATCGATGAAGTGGATCGTGCCCACCCCACGCACGGTGTCGCCCAGCACGGCCGTCTTGCCGTCGAGGGAGGCCAGCCCCGTCGGGTGGGGTGCCGCGTCAACGCCATTCACCGTGAGCGCGAGGCGGCGGCCCGTGGGCACGAGTTCCCCACGACGCGCGGCGGCCAGGTCATACTCGGCGATCATGCCCGTCTGGGCATCGCCGTAGATGTACAACCCATCGCCGATCACGCTCACGCCTTGGATGGCGCCAAGATCGACGGTGAACCCCGTGAACGGGCCCAGAGTCACGGGTGCCGCCGCCCGCACGGCGGCCAACTCGCCCGTCGAGCGCGCGGGATCGCCGACCTGTGTGCCCACGATCGAGAACGCCATCACGAGCGTGCCGAGCAGGAAGTGCGGCTGCTTCATGCGTGAAGTTACGGTCCGTTCGCTTTGCGCGCGTTCGAACCATGTGAAGTCTTGATGAACTTCAGCGCACGACCGGCATCATACGATGCGCCGGCATGGCCAAAGCCGAACGCACATTCCCAAACCCGCGCACCGAGGTGCCTCCCCGCGCCTGCGGCCAGTGCGAGCACGACCTGACCGCCAAAGCGCTGAACGAGCCGTGCCCCGAATGCGGCTGGCGTCCCAGCGTGCGGTGCGTCACATGCGGGTACGACCTGGCTGGGATCGACGAAGGCGGGCCCTGCCCCGAGTGCGCGACACCGATCGCCGAGTCGATCCGAGGTGATGGTCTGGCATTCGCAAGCGCGGAGTACCTGCGATCGCTTTCCAGAGGGCTGGCATTGGTGCGATGGGGCGTTGGCCTGCTCGTGCTGTTGTGGGTGGCGGTCGTGATCGTGCTCTACATCTTTTTTTCGGTCTTGCCGGCCTGGGTTGGAAGCCTGCTGGCTCGCTCCGTGCTCGTCATTCCCGCGATCGTCTACGCCGCGGGTTGGTGGCTGGCGACCACACCCGATCCGCGCGTCCCGCCCGAGTCGGCCTCGCGCAGCGCCACCTGCGCACGCTGGGCGGCGGTTGGACTCGTTGCGGCCCTGCTCCTTCGGGCGGCCGTGGGTTCGGTGCAGCCGATGCTTGTTGTGCCACTTAGCATGATCGCCTTCGCGTTCCTGGTCGTACAGATCGCGACCGGCGGGCTCTGGCTCCGGCTGCTTAGTAGCCGCGTCCCCAACACCAAGGCATCAAAGCACGCGATGCTGGCCATCGAGGCCATCGCCGTCCTGGCGATTGGCCTGATCGCGCTCCAGATGCTCCAATATCCCGGCGTTCTGCCACCCCGGGGGTCCAGCGGATCGATGCCTGGCATCATCGTGGTCTTTCTTCGTCTCAGCATGTTCGTCGCGACGATTGTCACTATTGCTCGTCTCGCTTCCGCCGTGGGCCTCCTTCGGGACGATCTCCACCGCTTCCTCACCAACGCTTCCACGCGCGGATGGTCTTAGACCCTCTCCCAGTATCATACAACTTTTCGAATGAGCCGAGAGATGGCGTTGTGTGTGCGACAGTTCGTGGCTCTTGAGGAGTTCAAGGCCGTCTTCGATTCGCAGCCGTCTCTTGGCGATGCTGTCCCTCGCAAACCGCCTCACCCACCCCGCGCCCCCAACAACTCCAAAGGCTTGCGCCGCGCCAGCGCGATCACGGCGGGTGCGGCGGCCAGCAGCGTCAGCACCATCGTCACCGCCCAACTGAATGCCAGCGGGCCCAGCGGCGGACGCAGCGACAGCGTGAGGCCGGCCAGCAGGGCGTACATCCGTTGGCCCGCCCACGCGGCCTGGAAGCCAAGGGCCGTGCCGAGCACGATGGCGGCCAGGGCGATGAGCACGGCCTCGGCCAGGATCAGCCGCGCGACCACGCCGCGCGAGGCGCCGATGGCGCGCAGCACACCAAGCTCGTAGCGCCGCGCGTGGATGCCCGCGACGACGAGGTTGGCCACGCCGAAGCACGCGACGAGCATGGCCATGACCGCGACGGCCGAGAAGACCGCCAGCGTCGTGCCGGCGACGCTCTCGATCTCGCGCTTGATCTGCCGCCCGCTGCCCGCGTCGAGCACGCCGCTGCCGAAGAGCGCGTCGCGGATCTCGGCGACGGCCACCTCGTCATTCGCGTCCTCGGCCAGGGCGATCTGGATGAGGTGGATGGCCGTGACGCCGAAGCGGTCGATGAGGTCGCGCCGCGTGCCGAAGACGGCGTGGACGGCTTGCCTTGCCATGTCCTCGCCCGCGTTGAAGTATTGCCCGACGACCTCGAGCCCCGGACTGGCGATGACGCCCACGACCTCGAAATCGTGGGTTTCGCCCTGCACCCGGCATGTAAACGTGTCGCCCACGCCCAAGCCCTGTGCGACGTTGAACTCGCGGGCCACCAGCACGGCCCCACCCTCGGCCAGCCGACGCTTGGCAAACTCGGGATCGCCCTGCACCCACACCAGCCGAGTCATCTCGAAGAACGGCTCCGGCTCGAACGCGACGAATGTGGTTTGATAGGTCTGCAACGCGCGGATGCCGAAGGCATCGGTCTCGACGGGGAACAGCGTGACGGCGCAGGTACGCTCGACAAAGGGGAGTTTGTCGAGCGCGTCGCGGCTGTCCTCGGTCAGCCGCATTCCGCTCACGAAGGCGTCGGGGAAATCGATCTGCCCCAGCCAGTCGCGCAGCATCGCGCCGCCGGTGATCCAGTTGGAGATCATCAGCGCCAGCCCGGTCATGAGCGCGCCGGCGGTGAAGCCCAGGCGATACGGCATCGAGCGCACACTGCGCTGCACGACACGCGCCGGCAGGCCCATGAGTTTCGAGAGCGGGCCGGCGAGCAACGTTGCGAGTACGAACACCACCGGCGGGCCGAGCAGGAAGTAGCCCAGGAACATCGCGGGCAGGCCGAAAGTCGCGTAGCTCCAGAACACAACCTGGCCATTGTCGGGCAGGCCAACGGCAAGGGCCTGCACGGTGAGCAGCACAAGCCCGAGGACGGCGAGGATGACCATCGTGCGCGGGCGCGGGGCCTTCGCGCGGCTGGCGAGCGCGCCCATCGGGCTCGTGCGGCTCGCGCGCAAGGCCGGCCATATGGCACCAAGCAGCCCGGCGAAGATCGAGCCAAAGAACGCGAGGGCGAGCATCGCCGGCGGTGTCGCCAGGCCGCTGGGCAGGACTTCCCGGTAGTGCCACGCGCCGGCCGCCGCCACGCCCACGCCCGCGGGCACGCCCACGCACGCGCCCACGACGCCGATGAGCAACCCCTCGACGAGTTGGGCCTGGGCGATCTGCCCGCGCGACGCGCCGATGCAGCGGAGCATGCCCAACTCGCGTTGCCGCTCGACGACGCCCGCACCCAGGCCGGTGACGATGATGAACGCGGCCGACAGCAACGCGAGCATGATGGCCAGCGCGAGGCCGAACTGCCCGCTACGCATGTTGCGATCGAGCCCGCTGGTGATGCGTTCGGTGGTCTGCAAGATCGCGCCCTCGGGCGATTCGCCTTGCCGGGCCTCGACGACCGCCTCGGGCTCGAAGCCGGGCTTGAGCGTGATGTCGACCTCGGTGAGTTCGTCGGTGCCGCCGCGCCCGGTCGCCTCGCGCAGGGCGTCGATCGTCAGGAACGCCTGCGGCCGTCCGCCCAGCGGTGGGGGTTCGCTCATGCCCACGACGGTGAGTTCGCTCGTGCCGAACAGGCGGCGGACGGTGATCGTGTCGCCCAGGCGCACGCCCTGAAGGTCGTTATGGGTTTCGGCCTCGGCCACGTTGGCCGGGGC
>CAYGTM010000147.1:0-6137 GCA_964352795.1 uncultured Phycisphaera sp. | reverse complement strand
ATCCACCACGGCCTGGGCATTGCCGCGACCAACCGTCAGCGTGCGCACGTCTCGGGTGAAAGCCCGCTGGCTGTCGAACGCTCGGGCCAGTTCCTCAAAGGCCTCCACGTCGGAGGCCGGCCCGGTGACCATGATCGATCGGCCCTCGCCCAGCGCCGCGAACCGCAGCACCTGCTGCTGGCGGGGCGAAAGCAGCCGCCCGACGGTGCGCTCCACCGATGCCGCATCCACGCGCGTGAGCGAAACCACCGTCGTCCGCTGACCGCTTTGCTCGCGATCGTTCAGCCCGGGGTCGAGTTCGCCCAGCAGCGCCTCGGCCTGCATGACCAGCGATTCGCTGCCCACGATGGTGATCTTTCCCTGGCTTTGCATGGGGATGACCGTGGGCTTGCGCTCTTGCGGAACGCTTGAATACAACCGATCGAGCTGCTTCGCCGCGTCGTCGGCCGTCACGGCCTCGAGCGTGAAGCTGGCCATCCGCTGCCCGCCGCCGGTCCCGCCCTCGGCGCTGTCGAGCATCTCGATGATCTCGGCCGCTGTCTCGAGCCGGCGCGTCGGTCCGATCGCGATGATCGAGTTGGCCAGGTCGTTCGGCTGGAATCGCACCGGCGGCTTGTCCACATCATCGATGATGTCGATGCGATTGCCCTGCTTCTCGATCTTCTTCTCGTACTCGGGCACGAGGCTGCGCAGCGGCCCGATGATGTCGTTCACACGAGCCGTTCGCAGCGTGTACACACGGTAGTCCGAGTCGCTGGGCGGCTGGCTGTCCACCATGCGCAGCACCTCGCGGATGCGCCGGATCTGCTCGCCCGTCTCGGTCACGATCACGAGGTTCTGCGTCGGCACCGGCACCAGCGAGCCATACGCGGCCACCATGCCCTTGATCTGCTCGGCCACCGTCGCCGCGTCGATGTTGGTCAGCGGGATGGCCAGCGTCACGATCTCGCCGTCGCGCACCACGTCGGGCAACTCGCCCTGGAAAATCGCTCCGGGCTGCCGGGCCGCGTCGTCCATCGAACGCAAGTACAGGTATTCGTTCTCCTGCGACAATCGGACCTTGTGCGGCAGCAGGAAGCGATTGAGGATGTCCAACGCCGTTTCGAACGAATACGACTGCCCGCTGATGAACGTCATGCCCTGCTCGGGCACGCCCGCCTGGTAGATGATGGGCACCTTGGCCTCGCGCGAGAAGAACCCCAGCACCTCCGAGTACGGTGCGTTCTCGAAGCTGAAGCGGATGGGCAACCGCCGGGCACCATCTTCTTGTGCCGGGTCGGCCTTAGGCGCTTGTGTGGGCGCGACACCGGGCGATGACTCTTGCGCCGCCTGCACGCTCATGGCCATGCCGCACGACACCACCATCGCCGCGGCAACACTGCCCTTGACCATTCCGCTCATCAGACCCTCTCCCTTCGTCCTCGAACCGGGACGCTGCTCCGCGCCCGAACCATCAAGTTGTTGTAGCCTGTCCACGGTCATGGCCGTTCCCTTCCGCGCGCGGCGGCCAGTGGCTCGCCGTTGCGCACCTCGATTCGCTCGTCGTTGGCCTCGAAGGTGGCCACCTCTCCCAGCACCGCCGCGAGCCGTAGCCCGCCAACTTCCTCGCCCAGCGCCAGCGTGCGACTCCGCCCGCTCTGATGCACCACGATGGCGTACCGCCCGCTCTCGCCCTCTCCCACGCCCGCCAATCGCCAACCATCACCGGCCGGTGCAGGCATGGGCGGCGCGGTCACGGGCGCGGGCGGCGGCGCGGCCGCAACCACCGGCGCCGGCTTCAGAGCCGTGCGAAACGGGTCGGCCAGCACCACCGAGCGCACCCGGGCCAGCACGCGATCGTCCAGGGGATCGATCGGGATCTCGCCCACCAGCGCACCCTCGTCGCCCACGACCAACGCCGCCAGCGTCATCGACAGCGCAAACACGGCCGGCTGGCCCTCTTCCACGCGATGGGGCTTGATGCTCCACGAATCCACGCCGAGCGTCCACCGCTGGGCCTCGGCCATCGCCAGGGCCCGCAGCACGACCTCGAGCGATCCATCGCCGCTGACCACCACGCGCGCCTCGCTCGCGTCCACGCGATCCCGCAGCGTGCGCTGGAACGCTCGCTCGGACATGCCGCGTGCCTGGGCGGCGGGGTTGCCCAGCGTCTTGGGCGGCTGAGAGTTGACCTCAAGCCTGGTGAGCCCGGCCTCGAAGGCCAGCGTCGCGCACGCCGTGCGCAGCCGGTGCTCGAGCGATTCTCGATCGCCATGCACCGCGCCGGCCACGATCCCGGCCAACTCGCGATGGATCCTGTTCTCTTGCAGCAGCGCCGTCTCGTAGCCACTCTTCTCGCTGCTGAGCTTGCCGATGGACGTACGCAGTTCGAGCGCCGGCTTGGCGTAGAACTTCTCAAAGCCCAACCACCCAACAATCGCGGCACCGATCACGCCGCCCGCGAACACCGCCATGCGAACCCGGGGATTCATGGTTCACCCCCATGCTCCGTGTCGGTCGCGGCGGGCGCGTCTTCCGCTGGCACCGACCTCGCACGGGTATCGACCTCCAGCTTGAAGCCCTCGCCAGCATCGGGCCCCTGCGTCTGCACGATGTAGAGCGGGTCGTTCACCAGCCGCCCACGCACCATGCCCGCCAGTTCGCGGTGCTCGCCCACGCCTTGCACCGAGAGTTCGCCCAGCACGGCCGGCCGATACTCGCCCACCTGGAACGAGTAACTCTTGCGGCCCTTCGGATCGCCGAACCACACGCCCCCGCGCGAGACGCCGGCGAGTTGCTCGATGCGCACGCCCGGGGCAGCCGCGTGCCCCATGACGCGCTCCAGATGCCCCGCCCACTCTGGCCGGCTCTCGCGCAACGCCCGGAGATGCTCCAAGCGAGACCGATCGACCACCATCGCGGTGTACTCATCACGGAGCCTTGAGACCTGCGTGCTCAGGCGCGCGCGTTCGCCCTGAAGGTCGCCCAGTCTGATGTACCCGAAAACGCCGATGCCGCCGATGACCGCAACGGCCGCCATCGCGCCCAGCAGCGCGCGCTCGCGAGACTTTGACCGGGCTGCCTTGGCCCTGGTGGGGTTCAGCAGGTCGATCCGATTGCACGCCGAAACGCCGATGCCCGACAGCGGCAGCCACCGCGTCGGGTCGGTGCCGCTCGCGTCATCCATCGCCGCGAACGACGAGGCCGCCATCGACGACGCCCCGACCTCGATCACCTCGGCCACCGCCTCGGCGATCGCCACGCACAGCCCGCTGCCGCCGATCACCACCGCGCTCTCCACCGGCAGCGAGTTCGGAGCCGCCCGGTAGCCCATCCACGTCCGCTTCACCTCCACCGCGATGCGACGGACGAAGCCTTCCTGGTCGCCCATCGGCCACGTCGCGTCGATGCCCCGGCTGGTCACCACCCCGCCCGGCGCGCTCACCACCCCCTCCCCCGACGCCGCCCCGGGCGAGATCACGCTCCGCGCGTGCCCAGCTTCTGGCAGCCCGGCGATGCACCCCGAGCACTGGGCCCGCAGCACCACCGAGCCCAGTTTCAGCTTCGCCGCCGACAGCATCGAGCGCATCCACGCCAGCCGCTCGGCTGGCACCGACGCACCCAGCAGGTCCAGCGTGGTGCCGTTCTCGCCCAGCACCACGAAGTCGGTCGCCGCATCGGTGCCCTGCACCGGCATCGCCCGGCTCATCTGCAAGCGCACCATCGCGGGCAACTGGTTCTCGTGCGGTGGCTTGGGCAGGCTCAGCCGCTTGAGCAGCAAGTCGCCCCGACCGGCCACCCACGTCACCGGCTTACCACCCAGCCCGGCTTTACGAACCTGCTCGCCCACCCAGTGCCCCACGGCTTGGGCGTCGTCGGCGGCCGTGCCCTCGGGCAGACGCGCGCACAACCCCTGGCCCAGCCTGGGCCGGCCTTTGTCGCTGCTCACCGCGACGGCCGTCAGCCACCCCGCGTGCCATTCCATCGCCAGCCGCGTGCCGCTCATGGCCGGTCCCCCGCCGTAGCCCGCTCATCGGGATCACCCGACCCGGCCAGCACCCGCGCCACTGCGGCCAACTCGCCCGCGAGGCTCACCTCGCCCAGCGGTACGATGATGGGCCGCGGACCCGAGAAGTCCACGAGCAGATCCATCGCCACCCGGTCGGCCAGCGTGTCGGAATCATCGGCGGCCATGCCTGCGCGGGCGCGGCGGGCGTCTTCCAGCGAATCGATCCCCACCGACCGCTCGCGCACCGATGCCATGCCCGCCTCGGCGCGAAGCACCCATCGCACGCTCCTGGTCGTGACGCGATCCACGGCCGCACTCATGCCCTCCTCATCGACAAGGCCCTGTTCCAAAGGCCAGATCACGCTCGCGATCTCGTCGGCGGACGCGCTCACGCGAAAATCCTCGATCCGCTCGGCCACTTCCTGGCTAAAGCCGGGGATCGCCGCCAGCACCTCGACGGGCGCCCGGTTGATATCGATGCGGCCGGCCACCGGGCCCTCGCCAACATCCATCGCGTCCAGCCATGTGCTGCCCTGGTCCAGACCACCTTGGCTTGACCACGCCGCAATGGCGCGGCGGGTTGGGGGCTGGGTTGGCAGCACCTCGAGCATCGCCATGCAAAGCTCGGCCGACTCTTCGCCCACCAACTCCACCAGCCCAGACCGGAATCCCTCATCCCGCTCGCCATCGAACCTCAGCCGCTTCAGGCCCGGCTCGACCCCGCCCACGCCCACGGTCAATCCCGGATCCACCGATCCCAACGTCAACACACTCGCCAGCGGCACCCCTTCGGACACCAACCGCCCGCCACCGTCGTACTCGCCGTACAGCAACTCGACCGTCACGCCCTCCACGGCCAGCAACTCGCGCAGCGACATGACGGGCAATGCGGCCACGATCGCCGCCGCCAGCGTCTCGTCCATGCCCGGCAGCTTGGCCAGCATCTCTGCGTCGGCCGTGTTCACGTCCAGCAACGCATCGAGCGACACCGGGGCCTCGGTGATCCGCGCGTCGAGACGGAACATGCCCGTGCGATTGCCCACGGTGAAGATTTCCAGCGGCGTCTCCACCTCGAACGGCGCGCCCCCCAGCACCGCATCGCGCTGCTCCAAGGCCATCTGCTCGAGCGCCAGCACGCCCGAACGCATGGTCAGCCGAGACTGCAATCGCCCGGCCGTCACCGACGCCCCCTCGCCCGCGCTGCGCGCCGCCAGCAACGCCACCGTGCCCGCCAGCGCGCCGATGGCCAGCACCACCAGCACCACCAGCACCGCGATCCCTCGCTCGTGAGGCACGCGGGTCATGGCCTCGGCTCCAATGGCTCCAACGGCTCACCACCCGGCTGTACGCTGCCAACAGTCGGATTGGCCACCACGAACACGATGTCCGCTGCTCGCAACGGCAACTCCGGCTCTTCCAACGACGGCAACGCCCCATCCGGCGCGTCTTCTTCCTCGACACGCGGCACCACTCGCCCCACGGGCGCCAGCCATACGCACACCCGCACCGGCGGACGGCTGCCCAAGGTCGTCACCAGATCATCGAACCGATCGACCAGCACCGCCTCGATGTCGCCCACCAGCAGCTCGACCTCGCCACCAGTCTCCGCCCTCTCGCGCCACGCCAGTTCCTTGCGATCGGGCGAGAACTTAAGCCGCCCGGTATACCCCACGGTCCCGGCCGGCACGCCCGCGCGGTCGGCCGCCGGCCACACGCCGCGACCATCCACCTCGAGCCAATCCGAACCAATGCTCGCCGGCTCCTCGGCGCTGGAAGCCGTGCGTTCGAGGCGATCGAGCACGCGCGCCAGCATCGCGCCGCGCTCGCCCTCGCGTGTCAACCGATCCCGCCGGCCACCCAATCCAAAAGTAAACGTGATGAGCGCCGCGCTCAGTAACGCCAGGATGGCGATGGAGATCATCACCTCGAGCATCGTGAAACCACCCGCGCGCGCCACCCTCATGGCGTTCCCCCACCAGCGGCGTCGAGGGGAACCAACTGCCGCAGCGTCGCCAGCACGGGCTGGTTATCGCCCTCGGCACAAGCCGGCACGAGGCGAACGCGCACCCTCGCCAGCGTCCGCTCGGGCACGCTGCTGGGCTCGATCTCGTCGTCGCACATCCCCCCGGCGGGCGGGGCGCCCCTGCCG
>CAYGTM010000146.1:0-6172 GCA_964352795.1 uncultured Phycisphaera sp. | reverse complement strand
GTGGCACGGGTGAACCCCCTCCGAGCCCTCCGCGACCTCCGCGTTCAACCCCTCCCCGCGCCCATTCCCCTCGCTCGCGGGCCTTTTGCATCACGCCGCCGCTCGCCGCCTCCTGCGGACCCGGTGGAGGGCGGCGACGATCAGCTTGCCGGTGACCCAGCGGCGCACGCGCGGCAGCCCGCGCACCGCGTTGGACAGCGGGCTCAGGCCGCCCACCACGTTGCCAAGCGTGCCGAAGCTCGACTCGATCCGGCGTCGCGGCGCGAGCACGCTCGGGTCGGCGACTTGCGACTCGATCGCGCGCACGCGGTGCTCGCTGTGCCGCCGATGGCCAAGGCCCTTGGACCACGGCCGACGCCACGCCGCCAGCCAGCGCAGGCCGTGGGCCGCGGCGGCGTCGTACAGATTGTTCGTGTCGTAGTTGCCATCGGCCAGCACCGTTGGAGGCTCGTTGAGATTCAGCATCGCCACGCGATCGCCAAGCCACTCGATCAGTTCCATCGCCACCGTCTGCTCGCTCACGTTGAGCGGAAATACCGCGAAAACCACGGTATTCTGGGCCATATCGATGATCTGGTGCAGCTTGTACCCCTTGCCCATCACCCCGCACGCGCGGCCGAAGCCCGCGCCGCGATCGGCCGAGTTGCCGCTGACGGTCAGCGTCTTGCCGTCGATGATGAACGTTGGTGCGGCATCGTTCGGGTCGCTCTCGACGGGCACGCGCAGCGCGTCGAGCATCGCGAGCACGAGCGACTCGATGGCCGGGTCGCGCAAGCGCCGGCTCATCGTCGAGCCGCTGGGCAGCCCGCGCTTGCGATCGTGCCACGGCCAGTTCTCGCGGCGGCACGCCCAGTCGATCGGCCGGTCGTGCAGCACGGCCCACAGCCAGACGAGTACGATGTCGCGGTCGGTATACCGTGCCTTGGGCGGCCGGCGGCGGGCTTGGGGCAAGGCGTCGATCGTTTCGATGAGCAGAGCAAAGAGTTCGCGTTCCATGATGGTCTCCTTTGGTCAGGATCCATCATGGGCGCAACTCTTTGAATGCGCAAGTCTTAGAGCGATGGCGCAAAAGGCCCTCGCGCGAGGGGCTCGTTGGTTCCTGCTTCGAGCCCTTCGCGGCCTTCGCGTTCAACCCTCTTGCTCCGGGTGTTTGTCCGCGTGCTCACGCCCGCGGCTCGGAAGGAAACGCATCCATCTCATTCTTCCTCCTCCCCCTCACCCCATCCTCATCTTCTCTTCTGACCTCTGTGCCTCTGTGTCTCTGTGGTTATCCCCTCTTCATTCCCTCTGGCATCCAATTCCCCCTAGCCTCCTCGAATGCCCCAGCATGAGCACACCCAAGACCCCATCATCGGCATCGACCTGGGCACCACCAACTCCCTGGCCGCCCACGCCGACGACGCGGGCCCCCGCATCCTGGGCGACAACGCCCAGGGCTCGGGGCTGGTCCCCAGCGTCGTCCGCTACGAGCCCCGGCCCGACGGCACGATGGCCGCCATCGTCGGCCTCGACGCGCGCGAGCGGGCCGTCGAGTTCCCGCTGACCACCATCGCCAGCGTCAAGCGGCTCATGGGCCGCTCGCTCCATGATGCCGCGGGCGATGCGCCGTACCTGCCCTACCAGATTGTCCAAGGCCCGCGCGACATGGCCGCCGTGGCGATCCCATTGCCAGACGGGTCCACGCGGGTCATCACCCCCCAGGAAGTCTCCGCCCAGATCCTCCGCGCCATCAAGGACAAGGCCGAGCAAGCCCTCGGCACGCCGGTCCACAAGGCCGTCGTCACCGTGCCCGCCTACTTCGACGACGCCCAACGCCAGGCCACCCGCGACGCCGGGCGATTGGCCGGCCTCGAGGTCGTCCGCATCGTCAGCGAGCCCACCGCCGCCGCGCTGGCCTATGGGCTCGGCTCGGCCCAACGCGCCAAGGCCGAGCCCACGACCGTCGCCGTCTACGACCTGGGCGGCGGCACCTTCGATATTTCCATCCTCAGGATCACCCCGGGCCCGAACCCGCAGGCGCCCGCCATCTTCCAGGTCCTCGCCACCGACGGCGACACCCGCCTGGGCGGCGACGACGCCGACCACGCCCTGGTTGGCCTGTTCTTGACCGAGGCCAACGAGCGGTTCAACCTCGGCCTGCCCGAGAAGCTCGCCGACGCGCTCGGCGCGCTCCCACCCCAGACCCGCCGAGCGTTGCTGACCTTCGCCCAAAACGTCAAGCACCGCCTGAGCGATGAGCCCACGGCCGCGATCTCCATCGACCTGGGCGAGGGCCGCACTTACGACCGCGTTGTCTCACGCGCTGAGTTCGAGGCCCTCGTCAAACCCTGGATCGATCGCTCCATCGCCGCCTGCGAGCGCGCCAAACGCGCCGCCTCGAAGCAGCCCGGCGGCGACGCCATCGACGCCGTCGTGCTCGTCGGCGGCTCCACCCGCGTGCCCCCCGCGCGCCACGCAGCGGCGAACCTCTTCCTCCTCGACCCCTACTCCGCGCTCGACCCCGATCGCGTCGTCGCGCGGGGAGCCGCGGTCCAAGCCTCGACCCTGGCCGGCCGCAGCCGCAACAGCCTGCTGCTCGACGCCATCCCCCTGAGCCTGGGCATCGAAACGGTCGGCGGTGCCGTCGCCAAGCTCATCGTCGCCGGCTCCACCGTCCCCGCGCGCGCCAAAGAGACCTTCTCCACAAGCGTCGACAATCAGACCGCCATCGAGCTCAAGGTGCTGCAAGGCGAACGCGAGATGGCCGAGGACTGCCGCCAACTCGGCGTGTTCCACCTACGCAACATCCCGCCCATGCCCGCCGGCGTGCCGCAACTGGAGGTCGAGTTCCTCGTCGACGCCAACGGCGTGCTCAACGTGTCCGCCGTCGAGAAACGCTCGGGCCAGACGGCCACGCTCCAGGTCATCCCCAACCACGGCCTGACCAAGGATGAGGTCGACGCCATCGAAGCGGCTGCCATCGCCAATGCCCGCGACGACATGACCCGCCACCGCATCGTCGACCTCGTCGCCCACGCGAATCTCGACATCAAGTGGATCACCGAGGCGATGGCCAGAGTCGCCGCCCAACTGCCAGAAGACCTCCGAGACCGGATCGCCGCGTCGCTCGAGGCCGTCCGAGACATGACCGCCAAGGCCAAGGAAGATTGGCGCTCGGTCGACCCCGAAGCCTTCGCCAAAGCCAAGCAGGCCATGGACGAGGCCAGCATCCCCCTCCACGAACTGGCCATCTCCCAATCCCTCAAAACCATGCCAACGCGCACAACCGGACCACGCCCGGGCACGCCTTCCTGACGGACGCCCCGGGCCCGGGCATCCAAAGAGATGGACAGCGAATCGCGGATCTCCCCCGGCTGCCATCAAACCGGGGGAAATCTGACGCCGATGACAATACTGACACCGCCCGTGCGCAATCAGCCGGTGCTCACGCACCAAAGGCTTGCGGCGTGGCCGGAACGAACTAGACTCACGCGAGAGCCATTGGATATCCGGGCCGGGGCTATGGCTTTGGCCCCATATTGACCGATTGAGTGACCGACCAAGGGAGCGAACGGAACACGAATGTCCAGAGCCGCCAAGGGACCAACCCCATACCTTTTCCTGGCCTCGGGGCCCAAGGGCGGCAAACGCCTGGGCGTCCGCAGCGCCGCCAGCGAGCGGGCGTTGGCCTCGGTCCTGGGCCGCGAGCGTCGCGTGCTGGTCTGGTCCCGCCCGATGCCCGCCTGGCTTGGCAGCACGGGGCAGATGGGCCTCAAGGACCAGGCCCAGTTCAACGCCGTGCTGAGCCAGCTCGTCACCCGCGGCGTGCCGCTGGTCGAGGCCCTCGAGGTCACCGCGTCGGCCGTCGACTCGAGCCACACCGATCGCATCCGCCGCGTCCGGGCCCAGGTGGCCGGCGGCGCGATGTTCGCCGACGCCTGCGCCCGCGTGGGCATCGTCGATCCGGTCACCTCGGCCGTCTATCGCGCCGCTGAACGAACCGGCGACCTCGGCGGTGCCTGCGCCCAGATCGCCAAGACCGCCGAGCGTCAAGTCAAGGTCCGTAGCCAGGCCATCACCCTGATGTTCTACCCCATCATCGTGCTGAGCGTGAGCGTGCTGGCGGGCTGGGGCATGCTCACCTTCATCGTGCCGATGATCGGCAAGCAACTCCAGCAGATGAACAGCGACCTGCCGTGGATCACCAGCGCGATGATGTCCGCCGGCCAGACTATCCGCGGAAATCTCGGCGTGTTCTTCATGATCGTGCTGGCGGTGCTGATCGCCGTCATCATCATGCGCAAGGCCTTCCTCGCCGCGCTGTGGAGCGTCGTGCGCCGCCTGCCGGGCATGAGGGAACTGGTGCTGGCCCAGGAGACCACGCGGTTCTTTTCGGTCATGGCCGCCATGACCCGTTCGGGCGTCACGCTGGCCGATGCCCTTGTGGTGGGCTACCGCACCGTCAGCCATGCCAAGCTGCGTAAGGAACTGCAAACCCTCCAGCGCCGGCTGGTCGAGGGCGGCCAGCTCTCACGATTGATCGAAGATGTTTCGGCCCTGCCGTTGCCCGTGCGCAAGCTGCTGATCGCCGCCGAACGCTCGGGCGACCTCGAAGCCGCCTTCGAGAGCCTGGCCGACGACATGGCCGAAGAGGTCGAGCGCCGCAGCACGCGCGCGCTGGCGGTGCTCGAACCGGGGCTGATCATCTTCATGTTCCTGATGATCGGGTCGATGGTCCTGGCGATCATGCTGCCATTGTTTACCGCGACGGCCAACATCGCATGACCGGGACGGAATCACAACTCCCGCGCATCACCGTGATACGAGTAAGAACGAGTCCGAGGAAGCAACCATGAACACCATCCGACGTACGAACCCACGCCACGCCCGACGCGGCTTTTCGCTGCTCGAGCTCACCCTGGTGATCCTCATCATCGGCGTGCTCATGGGCGTGGCCGCCGTCGCGTTCGCGCCCGCGCTCCTGCGCGGCAAGACCACCGCGACCAAGGCCAGCATGACCACCATCAAGCGCGCCATCACCGAGTTTCAGGGCGTGAACAATCAGTATCCCACCACGCTCCAAGCGTTGTCGCCGGGCTTCGTTGAGAAGGTCCCCAACGATGGTTGGGACAGCCCGTTCTATTACGCCGTGCCGGGACAGAGCGGCCGCCCGTTCGACCTCATCAGTGCGGGTGCTGACGGCGATTACACCACGCTGGCCGACAACATCGACGTGTGGACCATGGACCAGGACCAACCGCAGTAGCACCATGACCGCCCGCCGCGCCCATCTCGTGCAGTGCCGCAGGGGCATGACCTTCCTCGAGGCCGTGCTCGCCTCGGCCTTACTGGCGATCGTGGCGATGGGCATCTTCAGCGCCATCAACTACCTCGTGCTCCAGCAGACGCGGGCCGAGCAGATCGACGGCGCTTCCGAGGTGGCCAACCGCGTCGTGGTCATGTACCTCGACAGCCCCAAGGGCATGCCCCCGGGCGGGCGGCCCATCGCGTATGGTCGCAACCTGTACCGCTGGACGTACGAAGCTTCGCCCATCGAGGTGTACGACCCCAACGCCACCGACGAGCCGACACCCCTCTCGCTCACGCGCCTGAAGGAACTGACCGTGAGCGTGTGGCTGCACGAAGACAGCGGCGGCGCGTACACCCCCGACGCCGGCACGCCGGGCATCGTCGTGCGGCGGATGCTCGACCCGCTGGCCAGCCGCAACCCCGACTCGTTCGAGCGGGCCATCGCCGACGGCGATCTCATCAGGGGGCTCACCGGAGGCGGCGATGGCTCGGCCCGGTCCGGCGGCTCGCAAGCGCCCGGCGGCGGGCTCTCGGGGGGCAACTGATGCCCACCCCGAAGCGCCCAGCCTTCACCCTCGTCGAGCTCTCGATGGCCATCGTCATCGGCACGATCATCCTCTTTGCCGCCCTGGGCATGTTCCGGACCATGGAACGCGCCGATGCCTTCGCCGAGGTGCGGGCCGAAGAGAACAGCCAACTCCAGCGGGCCCAGCGCGTCGTCAGCCGGGCGATGGGCTCGCTGCTGGTGATGTCTCGTGAAGACCAACAGGCCGCCGATGCCGCCCGCGAGCTCCTCGAAGGCGGCGCGACGCTGCCCGCGGACGAAGAAGGCGAAGAACCGACCGACCCCCTCGAACTGGCCCGCCCCCGCGTGCTGCTCGAA
>CAYGTM010000145.1:0-6196 GCA_964352795.1 uncultured Phycisphaera sp. | reverse complement strand
GCCCCGCCGTCCCGGGGAGCGACGGCCGGTGTCGCCGCTGCCGACGATGCAGCCCGTGCAGCAGACGGTGATCACCGACATGATCGAGGCCGAGCGCATCCGCGAAGAAGTGCCGAAGGCCGCGCCGATCGGTGTCGGCGGCGGGCGGCGTTCGGTGCCACTGACGGCCAAGGGCATTGATCTGCGCCAGGCGGTCATCATGCGCGAAATCTTTGATCGGCCCGTTGGGTTGCGGGGTCCGAACGACGCGAACTGGTAGTCATCGACGGTCGAAGAACTCGATGACTTCGATCGTCTCCTCACGCCCGCTCACGCGCACACCCAACACACCCACGCGCTCGACCATTGTCTCGCGCACGATGCCCAGGCCTTGCACGGCCAGGCTCTCGTAGCGCTGCATCACTTGCGCCGGGCCCAGGCTGAGCACGAGCTCGTGGCGCATGAGTTGGGCCGGATACGCACGACCATCAAGCGACCAGGATTGGTCCAGAAGGCCTAGGAATCGGCGTTCGGCGGTGCCGGTGCGGGTGGGCCGCCGGTTCTCGAGGTCGTCGGCGGCGACCAGGCCGCGATAGAGCGAGACGCTCGTGGCCTCGGTGGCCGGGGCGGTCTGGCCGGGCTTTGGCACGAGGGCCAGGGGCGGGTCGAAGATCGCCGTCTCGTTTCGCGCGGGGTTGGCGATGCTGGCGGTGGCGGGGCGGCCATCCTGAAGCCGTCGCACGACGATGACGGTGGGTGGCTCGCCGATGGTGACGGTCCACTGGCCGTTGGCCTCGGCGCTCACGCGGGCGGTGCGGGTGCCGTCCTGGTTCTGCTGGATGGCCTCGTACCGCCCGGGCACGTAGTACCAGTCGCTGTGCAGCCCCGCCAGCGAACCGACGGGCTCGCTCGTGGGCATGGCACACCCGCAAACGAACCCCAGGGCGCTCAGCCCGATAGCATGGGCCATGAGGCGACCCGTGCTCACGCTCGTGCCCACCCTGCTGCTGCTGGCCGGCTGCCAGGGCGGCGGCGTGCAGTTCGGGGAAGACAGCATCATCAACAATCTCTTGACCACGACACAGGCTAACCCCGCCGAGATGGCCCGGGACCCGTACGACCCCGACGCACGCTATCGCGGCACGGTGCGGCTGACCGTCGAATTGCTCGAACCGGAGAATCGCATCCTGGACATCTTCCGCGTGAATCTGGCCGACGAGGATGCCTCGGTGCGGGCGGCCGCCGCCCGCGGCCTGGCCACGCACGGGGTGGCCGCCGACGGTCGATTGTTGGCCCGGGCCCTGAACGACCCCGAGCCGCTCGTGCGTCGGGCTGCGGCCCTCGGGCTCCAGCGCATCCACGAGCCGAGCGCGGCCGACCGGCTGCTGCAACTGATCGTGCCGACCATCGAGCCCGACCAGAACGTCCGCGTCGAGGCTGCCCTGGCCCTGGGCCAGTATCCCCAGCCCGACGTGGTGGGGGGGCTGGTGGCCTCGCTCAGGTCCGAAACCGAGCAGAGCCTGGGCGTCCACGCGGCCGTCGTGCGCTCGCTGGAGCTACTCACCGGGCAGGACCACGGGCTGGACTTCATCGCCTGGCAGCAGTGGATCGAGACGAACGGGGCCTGGTTCGCGGACCAGCAAACGTATACCTACCCGGTGTTCAGCCGGAGTCGGGCCTGGTGGGAATATCTGCCCTGGATGGCGCTGCCGCCCAACGAAACGAGCTCGACCCCCATTGGGTTGACCCGAACGCCCAGGTAGGCCGATGACTCTCTTCAGCCCCCGGAGCCTTTTTTGGACGCCATCGTCGCCCGCCAGCACCAACCCGTTTTCGGTGATCTCCCGGCCCCCTCGTGCGAGGCCGGGCAGGCCCTGGTGCGCGTGCGATTGGCCGGCGATGTGCCGGCGTGGGTGGTCGGCGCTTCGGTCGGTGCGCCCGACGGTGCCGTGCTCGGGCGAGATGTCGTGGGCGTGGTCTGCGAGGTGGCCAGTGATGCCCCAGCGGGCGTGCGAGACCGCTTGCGCAAGGCCCGGGTCGTGTGCTCGCCCATGGTCGCCTGCGGCACCTGTGATATGTGCAAGGCGGGCGTGAGCCAGCACTGCCGAGAGGGCGGCACGCTGGGCAGCCTGGGCGTGCCGGGCAGCATGGCCCAGACCATCGCCGTCCCGTGGCGCAATCTTGCCTTGGTGCCCGAGGGGCTGGCCGACGAGGCGGCGCTGCTGGCGGGTCCACTTTCGCGCGCGGTCCACGCGGCCCGCATGATTCGCATGGAGGGAAAGGTGTTCGTCACCGTGCTGGGCGACAACCTGGCCGCCTTGCTGGCGGTGCAGGCCATCGCCAGGCTCAACGCGACCGTGCGACTGCTGGGGTGGAATCAGGAAGCGTTCGGCCGGGCGGAAAAATGGGCCGTCCAGCATCGCCACGCCACCGAGGTCGGCCGCCGACGCGACCAGACCGTGGTGGTCGATTGCGTGGGCAGCGAGGCGTCGATGGACCTGGCGCTGGGCTTGCTCAGGCCCCGCGGCACGTTCATCCTGGCGGCCGAGCCCCAGCCGGGCGTGCCGGTCGATCTTTCGCCGGTGGTGCGCGGCGAGTTGGAGGTCATCGGTGCCAGTTTCGGGTCGGTGGCCGACGCCTTGCCCATGCTGGCGTCGGGAGCGATCGAGACCACCGGGCTGGTGGAAGTCCGCACGCGGCCCAGCGAGGCTCCGCGGCTGCTTTCGAGGCCCGAGTTGCTGTATGTGGCGGTTGAGTTCTGACTTCGCTCGGGCGAGGGGTATCCCCTCTTGGTGCGCTCGAAAGTTCTCTTGACACGCCACTGGCTTTCGGTCATACTTATTGAAATGAGCTTCCGCAGGTGCCGTGGCTGTGGAGCCGCACCGTGTCCGACCTGATGATCCTGCGCGAGTGGAGCGAAAAAAACGACGGACGCGCCGATATCAACCGCGATGGCCGCGTCGATTTGTTTGACCATCTTGAGGCGATCGAACTTGGGATGCGCTGCCTCTAACCCTGATCCAAAGAAGGAGATGCGTCATGCGCACAGCAACATTTGTTCTGCTCGGCGTTGCCACAGCAACACCCGCTCTCGCCCAGGATTTTCGCGGTGGTTACGACCTTGTCGTCCGCCAGCATCCCACCGAGGTCAATCCAGAGGCCGTTGTCGAGATTTGGAGTTGGACGGATTATGAGTGCTCTGAAGGACAAGTTGTTCTAGCAAACGGTGATTTCCGTTTAGAGCTCAGTCACCCTGTTCTAGAGCCTGGTTTTACATCCGACGTCTGGATAGATTGTCTGCTGGTGTCCCCCCCTATTCCTCCAGGCCCGTGCGATACATGGGGATCGATCCGGGTGAGTGGTACGGTCATTCTGCCGTTTGCATTTCGTCAAGTTGGCATCGACACTATTTCTTACGCCAATCCCTTGCATGTTATGAACGTTCACATGATCGTCCGCGACTTGACTCCGCGAGATGTTGAGATTCGCACAGCAGATAGCCTTCATGCCATTGCTTGCGTCGCGGACGGAGCCATTGCGGCCTACTTGAAGACTCAGCCCGTTACCCAAGGCTAAGCCACCATCCGCGTCAGCGGCGGCTCTTGCCGCGCCGACTTCGACGGCGACGGCACCCTCACCATCTTCGACTTCCTCGCCTTTCAGAACGCCTTCGACGCGGGCGATCCCCAAGCCGACTTCGACGGCGACGGCTCGCTCACGATCTTCGACTTCCTGGCGTTCCAGAACGAGTTCGACGCGGGATGCGCGTAGCGACCGCTATGATCTGGCCATGAGCGTCGTGCCTGTTTCCAAGCCGCTGCAACCCCACGAGCCCGTGCCGACCACGCCCGGCCGCATCGCGTTGCTGTTCGCGTGCGCGGGGCTGATGACCTTCGGGCTGTTGAGCCCCATTGCGCTGCTCGTGTCCATCATCGCGCTGATCAAGAAGCCCGATGGCTTCGGGCTCGCGGCCCTTCTCATGAGCGGCGCGGCGGTGGCCGTGCTGGTGGACGTCATCTTCTTCGGCGGCATCCTGCTGCTGCTGCTGCTCAGCGTGTTCGCCTGATCACGCGGCCTCGGGCACGAAGGCAATCCACCCCGCCAGTAATGCCGCCAGCAGCACGCCCGTGAGCACGAGACGGTACCAGCCGAAGGGCGCGAGCCCGTGCGTGTTGAGGAAGCCCACGAGCCACTTGACCGCCAGGGCGGCGGCGAGCGTCGAGACGACCATGCCCACGATCAGGGCGGGCCAGCCCAGGACGGCGACCATCGAGGTCTCGCCGTCGTCGCGGGTGAAATCCTTGAACAGCGTGAGCGCGCACGCGCCGCCTAGCGTGGGCAAGCCCAGCAGGAAGCTGAACTCGGCCGCGTCTTTGGGCTTGAGGCCCACGAGCACGCCGCCGGTAATGGTCATCATCGAACGGCTGGTGCCGGGCACCATCGCCACGCATTGCAGCAGCCCGACGATGAACGCTTGCAGCGGGCGCAGGTCCTCGATGGACATGCCCGCCTCGGCCTTGCGCCGCGGGGCGATGATGGCCTTGTCGAGCACGATCATGTAGACCCCGCCGATGGCCAGCATGGCGAGCACGACCGTGGCGGTGAACAGGTGCTCCTCGATCACGTCGTTGAACGCAAGACCGAGGACGGCGGCGGGCAGGAAGGCCACGACGATGTTGATGGCCAGCCGCAAGCCGACGGGATCTTTGCCGAGTAGGCCCTTGACCATCTGCCACACGCGCTGGCGGTACAGCCCCAGCACGGCCAGGATGGCCCCGCCCTGGATGACGATGTTGAAGGCGTTGACGGCCTGGCGGCCCTCGGGCGTGTCGTTCAGGCCCATCAGCCCCGACGCGAGGATGAGGTGGCCCGTCGAACTCACCGGCAGGTACTCGGTGATGCCCTCGACGATGCCGAGCACAATGGCTTGCCAGAGTTCCATCGACTCGACTCCTCTCGCCCGAGAACGTCCGATACGCCGCGCCACCCGATCCGTTCGGAAAGCGGGCAGATTAGCCATCGGGCGGTCGCGGGCGCATGATGAATGCGTGACGCCCGCCACCGGCCCAGAGATCGTGCCCATCGAAGACCTCTCGCACCCCGGGTTGGAGCCATACCGGAATCAAAAAGACGCCTGGCTGCGCGTGCAGCAGCACGGCGGCACCGGGCTGGGCGGCATGTTTCTGGCTGAGGGCGAGATCGTGGCCCGTGAGTTGTTCGCTTCTCGGTTCAGGGTTCGTTCGGCTCTCGTCACGCCTACGCGACTGCTCTCGATGCGCGACGCGATCGAGGCCTTACCCACTGGCACGCCGGTATTCGTGGCCGAGCGGGGTGTGGCCGAGGGCATCGTGGGCTTCGACATGCACCGCGGCGTGCTGGCGTTGGGTGAGCGGGGAGAGCCGCCGATGCTCGAATCCGTGGCCCGAAACGCCCCCTGCCTTCTGGTGCTCGAGGGGCTGAGCAACCACGACAACGTGGGCTCACTCTACCGCAGCCTGTCGGCGCTCGGGCCTCGGGGGTCGGCGGTGGTGCTCGGACCGGGCTGTGCCGACCCGTTCTATCGCAAGAGCATGCGGGTGTCGATGGGGCATGTGCTGAGGGTGCCGACGGCATGGGCGACGGCCTGGCCAGACGATGCGCGCGCGATCGAGGCCTTGGGCTTCCAGACGCTGGCGCTGACGCCCGACCCGGCGGCGACGCCCATCGGCCGTGTGCATCTGCGATGTCCGCCGGCCCGTATCGCTCTCATGCTCGGGGCCGAGGGGCCCGGGCTCTCGGAGGCGGCGCTGTCTCAAGCCACGCTGCGGGTCCGGATTCCGATGAACCCCGGCGTGGATTCGCTGAATGTTGGGGTGGCCGCGGCGGTGGCTCTGGCCGGGCTGTGCGTGCCCGGGAATGGGTAGAGGGGGAACATCTTGCGATCCGGTGCGTCTTATGTGAGGCAGAAGTACGCAACGGAGCGCGGTCGGGCGTGGTATCCTGCGTAAGGTGGCCTTGGCCCAGGTTTTGGTCGTGGCCAATATCGAGCAAAATGCGAACGGACAGACCCCATCATGGGGAGCAGAGGGCGGAACACCATGCGAGCGATTCTTTCAGCAACCATCGTGGCCCTGGCGGCGTGCTCGGGCTTGGCCCAGAGCGACAACGTGGACCGCGAGGGCTCGGGCGCCAGGCGCGAGGCCCTCAACGCCATGGAGCTGAGCGCCTTCGATCGGAC
>CAYGTM010000144.1:0-6205 GCA_964352795.1 uncultured Phycisphaera sp. | reverse complement strand
GCTGTGTACCGCGCGCGAGATCATCACGCTGTGGGTCAGCCGCATGGTGATGTTCAATCGGTACTTCTTAGCCGCTGCCGAACAGGAGCCCGGGACTGGACGGCCACCCTTCAAGGACGTGTTCATCCACGCGATGATCCAGGACGGCCAAGGCCGCAAGATGAGCAAGAGCCTGGGCAACGGTGTCGACCCGATGGACATCATCGACAGCCACGGCGCCGACGCCATGCGCTTCACGCTCGCGCACATGACCACGCACACCCAGGATGTGCGCATGCCCGTGGAGGCCGACCCCAAGACGGGCAAGAACACGAGCCCCAAGTTCGACATCGGCCGCAACGTGTGCAACAAGCTGTGGAACGCGGCCCGGCTGGCGATGGGCATCCTCGACCAGTCCGAGGCTCTCCCGGCAACGATCGACGCGAACGAGTTGGGCGTCGTTGATCGGTGGATGCTCTCACGGTTGGGGGCCGCCATCGACGAGATGGACCAGGCGCTCGAAGCGTACAACTTCCATGCGTACGCCGAGGCATTTTATACCTTGTTCTGGCGTGATTTCTGCGATTGGTACCTCGAAGCCATCAAGCCCACGGTGCGCGAGGATGCGAACCAGCGGGGCGTGCTGCGGCTGGTGCTCGAAGCGATCCTGCGCGTGGCACACCCGATCATGCCGTTTATTACCGAGGCCATCGGCGAGCACATTGGCCAGCACCCGCTGCCCGAACTGGCCGGGCTGTCACTCGGCAAGCACCGTGAAGACGGCGTGCTGGCGACTGCCCAGTGGCCCGTCATGGATGTGGCCCTGCGTGACGGCGATGCGGCCTCAGTTTTCGAGCGTGCCCGCGGCCTGATTGGCGCGGTGCGCGAGGTGCGGGCCAAGCACAACGTGAAACCCCGGCGAATGATCACGCTGCACACGCCGATGGAACTCGCCGAAGCGATCCAGCCGGTGTCGGGCGTGGTGCGCACGCTGGCCGAACTCGAATCCATCTCGACCGACATGCCCAACGGCGAGGCGGCGACGTGCGCCTACGACGGCTGGGAGCTGCGCATGACCAACCTGGCCGACGAGGTGGATGGCCAGGCCGAACGCGAACGGCTCGAGCGGCAGATCGTCGAACTCGACGGCTCGCGCAAGACGCTCGAAGGCCGGCTTGGCAACCCGGGCTATGCCGACAAGGCGCCCGCGAAGCTCGTCGAGCAATCTCGAGAGCAACTCGAGCGCGTGAAGCAGGAACTGGCCACCGCCCAGCAAGCCTTGGAGCGGTTGAGCTGAAGCGAGCCCTTCCACTGCTGCTGATCGCCTGCGTGCTGCTGGCCGGCTGCACGAGCGGGACCGGGCCCGACGGCGTGCAACGCCGCGAGCGATGGGTCTACATGCAGCGCGAGGGCGCGCGGATCACCACGCCCAACTACCACCTGCTCACCACGGCCCAGGACCTGCCCATCGCGCAAACGCTGCCATTGTTCCTCGAAGCCTCGCTCGCTCGGCATCGCCGCTTCGCGGGCACGAGTTTCGGCGGGCCGGCGTTGCCAAATCCAACGGGCAGGATGCAGATGTTCCTGTTTTCCAGCCGTGACGAGTGGGCGGAGTTTACCCGCGACACGGTGGACGCGAGCGCTCACCCGCTGCTGGCCATCGAGGTGGGTGGGTACTCGGCCGGCGGGCGGGCGGTGCTGTTCGCGCTGCCGCCCAACTACGACCGACTGACACTCAAGATCGCGGCCCATGAGGGCTGGCACCAGTATGTCCAACGTTCGTTCCGTGAAGCGTTGCCCACATGGACAGACGAGATGATCGCGGTGATGGCCGAGGGCTTCGTGGTCGATGCGGATGGCTCGTACCGATTCGAGCCGCTGCTGAACCCCGAGCGACTCTCACAACTCGATGTCGTGATCGCCGCGGGGCGCTGGCGTTCGCTGGAAGACCTCCTGGCGGGCGATCCCACCGAGTTATTGGGTAGCGAGCCCGCGCGCGCGGTGGACTATTACGCGCAGCTCTGGGCTCTGGGCATCTATCTGGCGGTCGAACCCAAACGCTGGGCTGGCGTCGAGCGGTTGCTGCGCGATGCCGCGCGCGGACGCCTGCAACGAGAGTTGGGCCGACCATCAGCGAGCGAACTCGGGCGCGTGGCCTTCACGCGCTACGTCTCCTCGGATGTTCTCGCCTTTAACGATGGCTACCGCGCGTTCACCAACGCGTTGGTCGCCGAAGCGTCGGCCGAGACCCGATCGGGCTCCACTCCCAGGTAGGGCAAGGCCTGCTCCATGATGCGGCGGACCGCAGGGCCGGCGACGTTCGAGCCGTAGTAGCGGTTCTGCCGTACGATCTGTGGTCCGGGGTCCTCGATGCTGATCATCACGACCAGCCGTGGCTGCGGCGTGGGCGCGCGGGCGATGAAACTCGAGACATACTGCCGTTCGAGATACCCGCGAGCGCCCGGCGGGCGGCGCTGCCAGCTCTCGGTATGCTCGGGGGCCACCTGGGCGGTGCCCGACTTGCCGAACATCGAATACGCGAACGGCCCCTCGCTCTTCATGCGATCGTCGAGTTTGTCGGCGATGAGCACCATGACATCGCGCGTGCGCATCGCGGCATCGGCGGAGATCGCGCGACGGGCGACCAGCCCATCGGGCCCGCCCACGCCCACGGCGCTCAGCCGCAGCGCGGGCACGGTGCCGGCGTCGTTGCCCGTGCGCGCGAAGGCGCTGAAGGCCCGCGCCACCTGGGCGACGCTGGTGGTCACCTCCTGGCCAAAGGCGATGGAGACGTGGGTGTACTTCGTCCAGTCTTTGAGCGTGCGCAGCGTGCCATGAGCCTCGTCGGGCAGGCCCACGCGTGGCGGCGTGCCGATGCCGAAGCGATCAAGGGCACTACGGAACTCGCTAGGCGTAAACTCCTGGGCCGCCGTCGCCATGCCGATGTTGGAAGAGTTGACGAGCACCTCGGGCCATGTCTGCTGGCCGTTGGCGCGCACGTCGCTCAACCGTCGGCCGTTGATGAACGTGACGCCACCGGGCGCGGGCTCGAACACGCGATCCATGAGTTCGGGGTGAGCATCGGTCAGCGAGGCCCACACGAAGGCCTTGAACGTGGAACCCGGCTCGTACGCGTCCTCGACCACGCGATTTCGCGCGATGGCGGCGTCCTGCTCGCGCAGCGGATCGGGACGCACGAACTGGAAACGCTGGAAGAGGTCGGCGTTTCGTGGCCATTGCTCGCGCGGCAGGCGATTGTCGACCCAGGGATACGGCACGTTCTCGACACGCCGCAGCACGTCGCCCATCGCCAGCACCTCGCCCGTCGCGGGGTCGAGCGCGATGACCATGCCGCCCGCGGCGTCGGCATCCTCGACGGCCCGATTCAACTCCGCCAGCGCGATGCGCTGGATCTCGAGGTCGATCGAAAGGTGCAGCGGCGCGGCCGGTTCGGGCGGTGTCGCGGCACCACGGGCGATCCATAACGGGCGGCCCGCGGCGTCGTGCGTGTAGGTAATCGCGCCGGCCTTGCCTTCCAGCCGCTCGCGCATCATGCGTTCGACGCCCTCGCTGTACACCGGCTCGCTGCCGACCTTGCCGACGATCGGGGCGGCCAGATCCCCGCCCACGCGGTCGCGCATGGGCTCGCGCTCGAGGTGGATGCCCGGCAGCGGATGGGCCCGCACGATCGCCAGCCGGTTGTCGTCGAGAAAGCCACCGATGCGCACATAGCGAATGAGCGGCTTGGGCTCTTCGCCCTCGATCGGGTTGGCCTTGGCCTTATCGATGGCGCGTTGCCTGTCGCGGTTCTCGCCCAGGGCGATCTGGATGCGGCGGTCGATGTCGAAGTCGCTCTCGCCGGTCATCCACGCCATCGCGGCGGCCAGCTCGTCGATGGTGATGCGGCCCTTCTCGAGCTGCTGGGCGATCTCGATGGGGTCGAAGAACACGCGATGCACATAGCGCGAGACGGCCAGCGGGCGGCCGCGGCGGTCGAGCACGTCGGCCCGCGGCACGCCGATGGTGTGCTGCCGCTCGCGCGCGTCGAGCACCGACACGATGCGCTGTGGCGGAAGGGCCTGGAGCAAAGCCACGCGAACGACGATGGCCAGCAATAGGACCGAGCACCCGATGCCCAGCGCGGGGGCGACCCATCGCACGCGGGAGGCAGTCAACGGAGCGACGTCATCGTTCATCGGACGATTCCAGGCCCACCAGGGCGGCATCGGGGGCGGCGTCGCCAAGGTGTCTGGCATCAAGCTCGGCTAAGCGTTCACGCAGTTCGGCCGGGCCGATGTGGCGCGCGATATCGGCGCGCAGGCGGCCCGAGGCCTCGTCGACACGCATCACGCGGAGGCGCAACGAGGCGAACTCGTGGGCGGCCTGGGTGCGGAGCTGGCGGATGGTGAGCAAGGAGCCGGCGATCGCGGCCAGCGCGACGATGCAGAAGGCCAGCTTGCAGCCGAACACGCCGCCGATCTGGACCTTCGCTCGCTTCATGGTCAGGAACTTGGCAGCGTGAGGACCATGCCGGCCCGCAGGTGGTCGGGATCCTTGAGCACGCTGCGGTTCAGAGCGATGAGCTCGTGCTGGCGACGCATCGTGCCCAGCAGCTTCTGGGAGATTTCGCCAAGTGTGTCACCCGGCTTGACGGTGTACGTCATGGGCCCTTGGGGTTTGATGGCCCCGGCTTCAATCTTGGGCTCGAGCTTGAACTCTGGCTTGACCGCAGCGCGGGCGACGGCCTGATCGGGAGCGGCTCCTACCTTGGGGTCGAGGATGCGCAGGGTCACGCCCTCGCGCACCGCGCCGTCCTCGCCCACGCGGCCCGCGTTGTCCTTGGCGATGCGGCGCCACTGGTTGCCGTCGCCGTAGTACATGGCGGCAATCTTGTAGAGAGACTCGTTGGGCTGCACATGATGTTGCACGACGAGCGGCGTCGTGGAGACCTCGCGCGAGACCGGCTCGCCGTCGAGTTGGACCATGCCTCCCAGGGGTGTGCCACTGGCCAGGCTCGTGATCTTGCGAACGCCATTGGCCACGGCTTCGGCACCGTGGGCGACGGAATCTCCAACTCGCTCGAGCACGCTGTCGGCACGCTTGGGCTGGGCCGGGTCGATGACGCCACCACCCGCCCCGAGCACCAAGCGGATGGGCTCGTCAGGCACGATCGTGGCAATGGGCGGTTGTTCGTTGGCGCTTGCGACAACCGCTTGGCTCACGATCGGCTCATTCGAGACCGCGCCGGGGCTCGTCAGAGCGGCCTCGGCAGGCTTCTGCTCGGCCATCCGGGTAAAGGGCCGACCCCGGTAGTGGTCCTCGGCGTCGGGCAATGTCACGACGCGGCGCAGGGCTTGGCCCTCGCTCGCATCGACCATCACCGTCGCGTCGTGGGGCGCATCTTCCAAGTCGGCCGATCGGGCTGCGGCCAGGTGGTCGCTGATGAGCAAGCCCACCACCAAGACGGCGGCAAACCCAAGCACCAAGGCCAGCTTCTGCTCACGGGTCAACGCGGCTGTCCCCCTTCCATCGTCGGGGTGATGTTCTGGGTCAGTTCGAGGCCACGCAGGCGGGCCGAGCGGGCCCGGCGGTTGGTGGCCGTCTCGGCGTCTCCGGGCACGATGGGCTTGCGGGTGAGGCGCCGTGCGTGGCCCGCGTCGGCGAGCGCCGCAAAGGCCTGCTTGACGAGTCGATCTTCGAGAGAATGGAAAGAGATGATGGCCACCCGTGCCCCCTGGGTCAGCCAGTGGCCGCCCTTGTCCGCGAGCCGGCCCAGATCCGCGTGGGCCGGCAGACTTTCGTTTTTCTTCGGTCCGGCTTGAGACGAGATCGCCTCGAGCAAGGCCGAGAGCGCGCCCAGCTCGTCGTTGACGGCTATTCGTAACGCCTGGAACGTCCGAGTAGCCGGGTCGATGCCGCCACCAGAGGTACACGACCGGACAAGTTCCGCGAGCGCGCGCGTGGTGGTTATCGGTTGGGCCTCGCGCGAAGCGACAACTTTCCGGGCGATGCGCCGAGAGCCACGCTCCTCGCCGAATGTCCACAGAATGTCCGCGATTTCGGCCTCGCTGGCGGTGGCCAGAAGCTCGGCGGCGCTCACTCCAGAGGTCAGGTCCAGCCGCATATCCAGCGGCCCGTCGTGCTTGAAGGAAAACCCTCGCTCGGGGTCGTCCACCTGCGGGCTGGCAAAACCCAGGTCGGCCAGAAGGGCGTCGGCAACCAACCC
>CAYGTM010000143.1:0-6224 GCA_964352795.1 uncultured Phycisphaera sp. | reverse complement strand
ACGTCTACGGCGTGACCATCCGGCTGTTCCATACGCTGTGTGCGCAGCTTGGCATCGAGATCACGGTGGTGGACATGACCGACCACGACGCGGCCCGCAAGGCGATGCGCCCCAATACGAAACTGGTCTGGATCGAGACGCCCACCAATCCAACCTTGAAAATCATCGACATCGCCGTGCTGGCGGACATGGGCAAGAAGGCGGGCGCGATGGTCGCCGTCGACAACACCTTCGCCAGCCCGTACCTGCAAAACCCGCTGGCCCTGGGCGCCGACATCGTGTGCCACTCGCTCACAAAATACATCGGCGGGCACAGCGACGCCATCGGCGGGGCCCTTATCATCAACGACGACGAGATCCACAAGAGACTCAAGTTCATCCAGTTGTCCGAGGGCGCCGTGCCGGGCATCCAGGAGTGCTTCCTGTTCCTGCGATCGACCAAGACGCTGCATGTGCGCATGGACCGCCACTGCGACAACGCCGCCAAGGTGGCCAGGTACCTCGAAAGCCATAAGAAGGTCGAGAAGGTGCTGTATCCGGGATTGGAGAGCCACCCCCAGCACGCCATCGCCAAGAAGCAGATGCGCGGCTTCGGCGGCATGGTCACGATCTATCTCAAGGGCGGCGTGGCCGAGAGCCGCACCATGCTCGAAACCGTCAAGATCTTCGCGCTCGCCGAGAGCCTGGGCGGGGTCGAGAGCCTGATCGAGCACCCGGCCATCATGACCCACGCCAGCGTGCCCGCCGACCAACGCCAGAAGCTGGGCATCGCCGACAACCTCGTGCGCCTGAGCGTGGGCATCGAAGATGTGGATGACCTGATCGCGGACCTGGAGCGGGCGATCGGGTGAGCACACCACATGGACGAGCCCGCAAAGACCACGACCGACCAAGACCACGCCAGGTCGTTGTGGCTGCGAACCGAGGACGTGGTGAAGCTGCGCTTGGTCCTGAGCGCGATCCTGAGGGTGCTCGGCATCGCCATGATCCCGCATAATGGCTACATGGCAGTCATGTGGGTGGTCCACGGCACATATCAGCAGTCATCGCTGGGGTGGATTCTGTTGTGGGCTGGCCAGTCGGCGCTCCTGGCTGCTCTCGGCGCGATCTTGGCATATTTTTCTCCCTGGCTGGCCACCCGACTTGTGCCCGCTCGCATCACCTCCCTGAGATGCCCCGACTGCGACTACGAACTCACCGTGCTCAAGGACGGCCGCTGCACCGAATGCAACTACCTTCTGTCGCCGTTGCGGCCCGACCCAGCCACGCCTTCCGAGCGCGCCTTGATGATCCGCGCTGTGTTTACGGCGATCTATCGCATGATCGGCCTTGCTCTGGCGGCATGGGCTATCCATGGCCTGGCTTGGATCACGCTGAGCGCTGCCTTCGGCATGGAATCGATGCTGGACTGGTTCTCCCAGGAAGAAATCGCAATCGATGCCTTCATGCTGTACCGCGTTCTTGTGGCGGCCATGGGAGCGGTCGTGCTGTTTGCCGCGCCGTGGATCAGCCGCCTGACCGTGCCACCCTTGATAGCCGGGAACACCGAGAAGCAGGCGGAAGCCTAGGCCGTCACCTTCCCGACCTTCCCCGCCATCTCCGCCACCGCCTTGCCCACGCTTTCGGCCATCTGCCGCTGCTTGTCGTCCTTGAGGTTGCCCTTGTCGTCGAAGGCCTGATCGCACTTGCCCAGCGCGTACTGGTCGGGCAGCACGATGGCCTTGATGTGGCCCAGGATCGTCCTTGCCGTCGGCAACCCGCGGATGCCGCCAAGCGCGCCCGCCGACGCGGCCGTCAGCCCCACCACCTTGCGATCGAAGCACTCCAGCGGCCCCTCGCCCTCGCGCGGGCGGCTCACCCAGTCGATGGTGTTCTTCAGCACGCCGGTGATCGAGCTGTTGTACTCGGGGCACCCAATGAGTAGGCCGTGGTGGGCCTTGAAGAGTTCCTTCAGCTTCAGGCAGTTGTCGGGCAGCCCCTGATGGTCCTCGATCTCCTGGTCGTACAGCGGCAACTGGAACTCGCGCAGACGGATGATCGTGACCGTCGCGCCGGCCGCCTCGGCCCCCTTGGACGCGGCCACCACCAGCTTGTGGTTCCACGATTCGGTCCGCAGGCTGCCGGCAAAGACGAGGATCTTGGGCTTGGTCATGACGAGTTCCTATGGCCTGGTCTTGGGTTCGGGGTTCGCTGGCGGAGCATAGACCCGTGTTTCCCAGGCAATCCCGGCGAACACAAGCACATCAAGGCGAACCCGAATCTTTTTCGAGGCCCGCGTGAGCACAACGCACGGCATCCGCTCTCCACTCCACACCCCGAACGCAGTCCCGAGGAGAACACGATGACCACCCGCCTTCGACCGAACACCTGCTCACCCCTCGCCCTGGCCCGCGCCTCGGCATTGGCCATCATCGTCGCCGTCGCCGGCCGAGCCTGGGCCGTGCCGCTCGCGCCGGGCGGGTCGGTCGCGATGCCCGGGGCCAGCGGCCCACCGGGTACCGTCATCCGCGACTCGCTCGTTCCATTCACCATCATCGACGGCTTTGGCCTGAGCCGGACCGGGTTCGTGCAGGATCGCGTGGTGCGCCTGTCCGATGGCACGCTCTCCTTCGAGCCTCGCATCCGGGATGTGGCGGGCACGTCGGGCCTGGGCATCTCACGCGTTGTGCGTGAGGGCATGGGAAGCTTTCTTACCGATGTTGATTATTCCGCCTCGGGCCTGGGCACCTCCGCCCCAACAAACTGTGCTCGCAGTGGCGACGGGGACAACCTCGACTACAGCTTGGCCTTCGCGCCGGTCTTCGGTGGCGGTTCGTCACGATTCTTCTGGGCCATCACCGACGCCGACCAGTTCACCACCACCGGCGGGCGCATGACCCTGACGCTCGAAGACGGGCGCAGCGCCACCATCATCGTGGCCGCGCCGATCATCGACACGACGCCACCAAACGTCAGCATCACGTCGCCGAGCCCAGAATCCTGCATCTGCCCGGGCATGGTCAACATCACCGGCCTGGCCTGCGACCCCGAGAGCGATCTGACCTATGTCGTCCGCGCACGGCGCTCCAGCGGCTCCGACGGCACGGGCTGGATCTTCATCGACGCTGCCACCACCGAACGTTGCTCGCCCGGCACGCTGGCCACATGGAACACCACCGGCCTGCCCAACGGCGACTACATCATTTTGGTCGAGGCCATCAACGAGGTCGGCCTGACCGCCAGCGCCGCCATCGAGGTCCACCTCGACACCGAGCCCAACCCCGCCACCATCCGCACGCCCGAAGACACCGCCATCATCGGCGGCAACATGTGCCTGGATGGCAGCGTGGGCGGTGGCTGCTTCACCAACTACCGTGTCGACTACCGCCCCACCAGCGGCGGTGCCTATCTGCCAGTCGACGGCGGTAGCCCCGTCTACACGCGCGGGGTCACCAATGACCCGTTCGCCTTCTGGAACACGCCAACCGTGCTCGATGGTAACTACCAGGTCAGGGTCCGCACCACCGACTTCTGCTCGCGCACCGCCGACACCACGCATATCTACGAGGTCGACAACACCGCTCCCGTCGCCGAGATCACGTCGGTCATGCCCTGCGACTGGATCTCGGGCCTGGTCGACATCAAGGGCCGGGTCTTCGACAAGAACATCGGCTCGTGGGTGCTCGAGTACACCGGCGGCGGCAGCCGCGGCTGGACCCGAATCGCCAGCGGCACCGACAACATCCCCGCCGGCGGCACCATCGCCGTCTGGGACACCACCAGCCTCGAACGCTGTGCCTACACCCTCCGCCTCCGGGCGAGCGACAAGGCCCTGGTCGGCTGCGTCGCCCCCAGCGGCAACAGCGCCACCGACATGGCCTCCATCAACGTCGGCTGCGAGGTTGACCTCAACAGCGACGGCCTGCTGGACATCTTCGACTTCCTGGACTTCTCCAACAAGTTCGACGCCGGCTGCCCGTAATCCACCAGCCCAAACCCCCACCAATACCCACGCCCTGGCGAGCCAAAAGACCGGCACGCCAGGGCGTGTGCTCGTGCGGAACCACCGGGATGCGACCCGCGAACAATCGAATCCCAAAGGGGAGACCTCCCAACGCATCCCTCCCCCATCCAAGGAGGCCGAACATGTTCCGATTCACCGCCGTCACCACGCT
Source organism: uncultured Phycisphaera sp. (assembly GCA_964352795.1). Taxonomy (GTDB): domain Bacteria; phylum Planctomycetota; class Phycisphaerae; order Phycisphaerales; family UBA1924; genus JAHCJI01. Next base: position 2,070 of record CAYGTM010000143.1, on the reverse strand, counting down.
GGCCATCGCCGCTGTCGCACCCCTCGCCCACGCCGATGTCATCTTCGAGACCAACGACCCCTTCGGCAGCCCCTTCGGCTTCGTGGGCTTCGATGTCTTTACCCAGCAGTCCGTGGCCGTCCGCTTCGTGCCCGATCAGGACTACACCCTCACCAGCGTGTCGGCATGGTTCATGAACAACAACTTCGACCAGCCTCTCGACCGACCCGTCCGCCTGAGCGTCCAAACCGATCAGGCCGTGGGAGATGCCTTCATCCCCTCGGGTGACGAACTCGAGGTCATGGACCTGTTCATCACCGCCATCGGCTGGGATCCCCAACTCGACACCGCCCAAGCCAGCGGCGACACCGTGCTGCACGCTGGGGAGGCCTACTGGATCGTCGCCGAGAACGACTACGGGCCGGGCGAAAACCCAGTGTGGAACTGGGCTACCGGCGTCACGGGGTACACCAGCACCACCGCTTTCGACACCGGCGCGTGGCAGCCCGGTGGCGAGGGCGCCACCGTCGGCATCGTGATCGAAGGCGATGTGGCGAGCACCTGCCGCGCCGACATCGACGGCGACGGCGAACTGACCATCTTTGACTTCCTGGCCTACCAGAACCTCTTCGACGCCGGCGACCTCGCCGCCGACTTCGACGGCGACGGCTCGCTCACCATCTTCGACTTCCTGGCCTTCCAGAACGAGTTCGACACCGGCTGCGAGTAAAACCCAAATCCATACGACATGAAAACGTCCCAGACCGGGGCGTTTTTTCTTGGGTGTCGAGTACCATATCCTTACGACAACCGATTCCGGGGCCACCCGCTCTCGATGATCCCAGGATCACTCGCCAAGGGGAGTTATGATGCCGAAGACCTTCGCATGTACCACGCTCGCGGTGTGCGGCCTGGCCACCACCGCCAGCGCCCAGATCCGGCTCTCGCAAAGCGTCGACGAAACCACGGTCAGTGCCGGGTCGGGCGTGGCCTGCGCAGCAGGCACGGGCGTCTTCCAGACCACGGCTGATAACCGATGGTCTCGATCATTCTCACTCACCGAGTTCGATGTCTTCGAGGACTTCACGGTCCACACCGTCGAGTTCGGCATCGAAACCCTCCGCCTGCCATCAGGAACGGTCGAGGGGGACGTGACCGTCTACTTGTACCAGGTTCCCGCCGGAAGCCCGCCCATCGTTGGCGGAGAACTGGTTGGCGTGGTCAACTTGACCCTCGATCCTGTGGATCTCGAAGTTTTCATCGTTGATGTCGTTGGTTCGTTCGACGCCGGCACGGCCGTCATGGTCGAGGTTTCGGTGCCGGATTACGGCGTCGGGGGCGACCTCGGGGATGCGTTCTTCATCGGCGCCAATGACTTTGGCCAGACCGAGGATGGCTACATCGCTTCAATCGCTTGCGGCATTCCAGAGCCCATGGATCTTTGGGAAGATCCATTTAACCATTGTCACTGGATCATCATTGCCGAAGGCGACATCACCGTCGCCTGCCGCGCCGACATCGACGGCGACGGCGAACTGACCATCTTTGACTTCCTGGCCTACCAGAACCTCTTCGACGCCGGCGACCTCGCCGCCGACTTCGACGGCGACGGCTCGCTCACCATCTTCGACTTCCTGGCCTTCCAGAACGAGTTCGACACCGGCTGCGCATAGACCCCGTGTACCCCCCGCAGCATCGGGCAGGCCCCTGCCCGATGCCCACACTACCATGCGATCTCATGCGGCAAAGGCGGAAGCCCGAAGGCCTCGGTCCAAGCCGCAGCAAGGTGGGAAACAACACCATGACCCGCACCCTGATCGCGTTCTGCGGCCTGACCCTCGCTTCGACCACGATGGCCCAGGAAACACGATCCTCAGTGGCCTTCGAGACCGGCACCATCCTGGCCACGGGCCCACGCGGCGGCGACGGCGGCGATCGCTACCTCAACATCCAGGGCATCCGCGACGGCAGCACCCCGTTCTCGTCCTATGGCGTGGCTCGCTGGGATCTTTCGGCCGCCCGCGACGAGTTCGACGCCCTCTTTCCCGGAGGCTGGCAGGTGACCGGGCTGGCCCTCGAACTGACCCAGGA
>CAYGTM010000142.1:0-6237 GCA_964352795.1 uncultured Phycisphaera sp. | reverse complement strand
AGGTGGCGGCGGCGGGGGCCGCGACGGTGGCGATCGCCGGGGCGGTGGCCGCGACCGTGATCGCGACGGCGGCGGTCGCGGCGGCTGGTAACAGCCCGATCGCGCGGGCCGGGCTCTACACCCCTTCCTCGGTGTCCATCGACTGATCCTCGGGCTCCTCTTCGCCGGCGTCCTGGGTGTCTTCGGCTTTGCTCTTCTGGGCCGGCCCGATCACCACGCCGATGAACCGCATCCCCTCTGGCGCGCCGTCTGGGAAGGCCTTGTCCACGTCGCCGTCGTCGATCATGTGGACCTGCCCCTGCGCGTCCACGCCCATGATGGCCACCGCCCCGACGCGGGGCTCCTCCCACGTGGCGCACCGGGCCAGGCCCGCGTCCATCTGGAAGAGCATGTGCCGCACTGGCCGGCCCCACTTCATGGCCGTCCCGGGCTGCGGCTGGCCCTTGGGCGAGGGCATGGGCTTGTCGCGTCGCCAGCGCAGCACATGCTTGATGCCGAAGCGTTGGGCCGCCCAGCGCGAGACGGCCCCATCCACCTCGTCGTTATCCGAAAGTGCCAGCACGTTCCCGAAGCCGGTGGAGGCAACCTCCTGGTCCATCCAGCGGATGTCGGTGGCGCTGCCCATGCTGGTGCCGATGCCCTCGCTGGCGGCGGCGGCGATATTGGCCGCATTCGTATCCACCAGACGCACAGGCACGCTCAGGGCCCGAAGGTGGGCGGCCAGGTCCCGGCCCAGCCGATGCCCGCCGACGATGATCACGCCGTTGGGCCGCCCGGCGCGCACTTTGAGGAGTTTGGCCAGCGGGCCGGCCGTGAGCCCGGCAAGTGCGACGGTCACGACGATGACCAGGATCACGAGCGTTTCCAGCCGCTGGGCGTTGATGACCAGATCGGGCCGATCGGCCACGGCCTCGGCGGTGCGCGTCATCTCGATGGCCACGATGGCGCCCAGGGAGATGGCCACGATGCCACGCGGCGCGATGAGGGCCGTATACAGACGCTCGCGTGCGTTCAGGCCAGTGCCAAAGGTGCTGGCCAGCACCGACAACGGCCTGACCAGCAGCACCATCGCGGCCACGAACATCGTCTCGCGCCAGCCGATGTCCGCCAGCCGATCGAGTTGCACGCGCGAGGCCAGCAAAATGAACAGCGCGCCCACCAGCATGACGGCGGTGGTTTCCTTGAAGCGGCGCATCTCTTCGGCGCTCGACCGGGCGGCATTGGCCAGCACCAGCCCGCACAGCGTGGCGGCCACCAACCCCGCCTCGCTCGACACGGCCTCGGCCAGCCCGAACGACACCATGCACGCCGCCAGGCCCACCAGTACGACCGTCTGCGTGTCGACCTTGCCCTCGCCGCGGATGATCCGCAGCACGCGGGCGGCGGCGTAACCGAGGAGAATGCCCAGGCCCACGCCCGTGACGGCGGGCACGAGGAACTGGCCGATGATCGCTACCGGGCCTGCCGACCCGGGCTGCTCGATGGCCAGCCGGACGATCTCGAGCGTCGACACCGCCGCCACCACGCCGATGGGGTCGATCAAAATACCCTCGGCCATCAGGGCCGAGTGCAGCCTTGGGCTCAGCGGGGTTCGCCGCAGGATGGGCTGGATGACCGTGGGCCCGGTGACCACAAGCATCGCACCCAGCAGGATGGATAAATCCATCGGCAGCCCGATGAGGTATCGCGCCAGCAGGGTCGTGCAGATCCAACTCACGATCACGCCCACGGTCAGCAGCCCGCGGACGGCCCCGGGCGCGCGGGCCACGGTGTCGCGGTCCAAGCCCAGCCCGCCCTCGAACACCAGCAGCCCCACCGACACCGAGACGATGGCCAGCAGGCCCGAGGTGCCCAGGTTGTCGCCGTTGACCAGGCCCAGCCCATCGACGCCCAGGCCGAAGCCGATGAGCAGCAGGAACAGGATGGGCGGCTGGCGCAGGCGATCGCTCACCAGGGTGACGAGCGCGCCAACACCGAAGGCCAACGCCAGACTTTGCACCGCGCCGTGAGCTTCCATTGGCTGCCAGTGTACGGCGGTGGCCCTAGCCGAGCACGAACCAGGCCCGGCGGTCGCCTCGCTGCCGATCGAGGATCGGCCCTTCATCGACCGGCTCGCAGCGCCTCAGGTGGACCAACGTGACGCACCGTGCGGCCCGGGCGGTTTGCCAGTACGCGTCACTTCCGCCGATGCGCGCGCGATGCTCGGCTTCGAGTTGAGCCACGCGCTCGGGTGTGAGATGTTCCAGGCATTGCACCCGCATCACACGCGCCCGGACGGCGTACCCGCCACCCGCCACGCGGAAGTAGACCTCGGCACCCTTGGCGACGCGACCGAAGGGCGGCCGCTTATCGCGTGAGAATCGGCTCTCGATGGTCTTCGTGCCGTCGAGGAGCGCCCGGGCCACCCAAGGATGCACGATGGCGACATGCTGGCGCACGACGATCGCCGCGCCGGGCGATGGCGTCACCGCCCGGCCCCCAGCCGCGAGAGCGCGCCCGTGGTGCTTAAGCCCTGCACCAGATCGACCAGTTCCACGCGACCGCCGGCGGCCTCCACCACCGATCGACCCACGACCTCCTTGCCCGCATAGTCGGCGCCCTTCACCAGCACGTCGGGCGTGATGGCTTCGATGAGCGTGATGGGCGTGTCGTCGTCGAACAGCACCACCGCGCCCACGGGCTCGAGCGCGCCCAGCACGCGCGCGCGGTCCAGGGCGCTGTGTACGGGCCGGCTTTCGCCCTTGAGACGGCGCACCGAGGCGTCGTTGTTCAGCCCGACGACAAGCAAGTCGCCCAGCGCGGCGGCCTTCTCGAGCAGCGACACATGCCCGGCGTGCAGCACGTCGAAGCAGCCGTTGGTAAACACCACCGTCCCGCCGTGGCGACGGACGGCGGCCACTTCGGCGCACAGTTCCTCGATCGTGCGCAACTTCCCGGTCAGGCGGCCGGCCTGCCGCAATAACTCGCGGTGCACGTCGGCCAGCGGGATGGGCTTGACGCCGAAGACCTGCACTTCCAGCCCCGCGGCCGCGTTGGCAAGGCGCACCGAGTCGGGCCACGAGAGCCCGTTGGCGCGGGCGGCGGCCAGGCCGGCCAGCATCATGTCTCCCGCGCCCGTCACGTCATACACCTCGCGCGCCACGGTGGGCACCGCCAGCGGCTCGGCCCCGCGCTCGAGCAGCAGCGCGCCGTCGCGGTCGAGCGTTAGCACCACCGCCTCGCAGTCGAGTTGCTGCGAGAGTTCCTGGGCCAGCTCCAGGCGTTGCTGGGCCGAGGTCATCGCGTGGCGGCGGCCCGTGGCGCGCTCGGCCTCGCTGCGGTTGGGCGTGATGGACGTGCACCCGCGATACCGCGCAAAGTCGTCCCGCGACGCGGGGTCGACAAGCAGCGGCACGTCATGCGCGCGGGCCAGATCGATGGCCGCCCGGCACGTCGCCGCGTCGCACACGCCCTTGTCGTAGTCCTCGAGGCACAGCACGTCGGCGGTCGGCAGGGCCGCTTCCAGCGCGGCCAGCAATCGCGTGGAGACATCCTCGGACAGCGGATCACGGGACTCGAAGTCGACGCGGAACATCTTCTGAGGGTGGCGGTGCTGGGCCAGGCCGATCAGGTTGCGCTTGACCGTGGTCGGGCGCGCGGCGTCGGCGATGAGGCCGGCCGTGTCGATCCCGGCCTGGCGTAGGCGATCACGCAACAGCGCGCCCTCGGCGTCCTCGCCCGTCACGCCAAAAACACGAACTCGGCCGCCCAGAGCGACCAGGTCCTCGGCCAAGTTGCCCGCGCCACCGGGCATGGCCTCCTGGCGGGTCACGCGCAGCACGGGCACGGGCGCGTCGGCGCTCAGGCGTTCGGCGTCGCCAAAAAGCTGCTGGTCGAGCATGAAGTCGCCCAGCACGAGGGCGTTGAAGGGCTTCCAGTTGGCAAGGGCGTCGAGCAGGGTGTCCACGGTCGTGCGAGTTCCTTTCCGAGCCCCAAGCGCGAGCGCGGGGTCTTCCAGTTTAGGGAGTTGGGCGGCACGGGGTTTCGCGAGCACCGCGCGACCATGAAAAGACACGCCCCCGGGAAACCCGGGGGCGTGCGATTGGTCAAGCAGAATCCGACGGAAGGTCAGGATTAGGCGCGACGACGACGGCTGGCGAAGGCGCCAAGACCGGCGAGGACGGCCAGGCCGGCAGGGGCCGGAACCGTGGTGTAGCCCAGGTCGTCGTAGGCGGTCTCGCGGCCGGTCAGGCGAACCGAGCCGATGGCGACGGTCGAGGTGAAGCTGAAGGCTTCCATGGTGCCGTCGCCGGGGCCGAAGCCGTCGGGATCGGTGAAGGTGCCCGTGAGGGGCGCGCCGGACATGTCGAAGAACTCGATGGTGTCGGCACCGACGCCGGCGGCGCTAGCCATGCCGCTGAAGCCCAGGATGCCACCGAGGCCGGTGAAGTCCAGGGTGAAGTCACCAAAGCCGAAGCCCACGCCGAAGCGGCTGCCCGAGCTGGGCTGGATGGGGCCGCCGGGGCTGCGGAAGTCGCTCCAGTTGCCGAAGTCCACCGAGTTGTGGGTGACGGCACCGGCGATCACGGGAACCGAACCGCCGAAGAGGCTGCCCAGGACGGCGCGGCCGCCGGGGGTGCCTTCGTAGTCCTCAACCGCGTCGGGGGTGAACCCACCGGGGGTGACCTGGGCGGCGGCGACGCCAGCAACGGCCAGAATACCAAACACAGCGCTGATCTTGGTCATCTTGTCTCTCCTAAAAAGACGTGCACGAAAAAAACGAATCTCTCCGGCCAGCCGTTTGATGCCGGCTGACACCCTGTTATACCCGCAAAGAGGCGTCAGCGTGACGCCCCTGGGCAAAAAATACCGCAAATCGCAAGATTATCCAAGACTTTTCCTTGACAGGATGATTTATCGGGCAGGTTGCCAAGTCCCAAACGCCAAAGCCCCCCCGGCTTCACACCAGAAAGCTCCGATAATACACAACATGAAACCCAGGACGAAAGCTTCAGCCGAAACTGCGACCGGTTTCCAGGTCCAGCAGCTTCCACGGCAGGTTCTTCACCAGCCGCATGAGCACCGGCCAGGCCACGTCCTCATCGATGAGCGTGACCAGGCCCTGGGTGACCCGATCGAGGCCCATCGGCAACTCGACAACCAAGCCCGGGCCGTGGAGCACCACGGTGCTGGCCTCGTCGATGCCCTTCGAGCCGTCCGGCGCGGTGTTGAAAGCGGCCAGGGCGTCTGAAACCTCGGCGATGGTGCCCAGCGGGGGCAAGCCCTCGTCGGCTTGTTGGGCGGAGACGATGACGATTTGGCGCTTAGGCATGAGTGGGTTGTCCCTTAGGACCGGGCGGCCAAAAGCTCGGCGGCCGTCTCCATGAGCTGGCCCAGCGGCACGGGCTTGATGAGGTAGCCGTCAACCCCAAGCGATTGGGCGTAGGCCTGGTGCCGCTTGCCGTCGTTCGCGGTCACCATGATGACCAGCGGGCTGTCGGCGTTGCCCTTGATCTTTTCGAGGGCCAGGAAGCCCGAGCGGGCCGGCAGCATCATGTCCAGGATCACCAGGTCGGGCTTGGCATCGATCGTAAGGGTAATCGCGGAGTTGCCGTCGCCGGCGGTATGGGTGATCGCGCCCTCGGCCTTGAAGGCGGTTTCCATCGCCAGCAGCACGTCTCGGTCGTCGTCGACGATGAGGATGGTGGCGTCACGCAAGGCGGAGGTGTCGGTCATGGGCAAGGGAAGGCCTCCTGGGGTCGGGCCACCATAGGGCCCCAGCCACCGGAAACTTTCGCTTGCAAACCGGCACTGGTTCCCCAGATTCGGGAACCGTCGGGGTTAGTCCTCGTCGTCTGCAACACTCTTGCCGAAGATGAAGCGGTCGAGCGGAAGCATCCCACCGCCCGCGAACCCTATGGCTAAGCCCATCACGAGCAGGGCGAGCTGGAAAAAGAAGTCCTTGTAGGCCTGCATGTCGTAGAGGCCGGCCCGTGGCAGGAAGCCCAAGAAGGCATCGCCGCTCTGGAAGGCCGGCCCGATGGCCGTGAGCCAGATGGCCACGCCCATGATCCACGCCACGGCCAAGCCGCCCAGGCGTGAGAACAGGCCGACCAGCAGCAGGATGCCGGCGGCCAACTCGGTAATCGCCGCTGCCCATGCCAGGCGGACGGCCCACGGGGGCGAGCCCAGGGCATCGGGCACCAGGGGCATGGGGGTGGTGGTGTTGCCTTGGTCATCGGTCACGGGCTGTGGGTG
>CAYGTM010000141.1:0-6247 GCA_964352795.1 uncultured Phycisphaera sp. | reverse complement strand
ATGACCGTCTTGCCCACGCCCGCACCGCCGAATAGGCCGATCTTGCCGCCACGCACGAACGGGCAGAGCATGTCGACGACCTTGATGCCCGTGGGCAGGATCTCGGTGTTGGGGTTCAGCGCGGTGAACTCGGGGCTGTGGCGGTGGATGGGCCGGCGCTCGGTGGTGGGGGCCGGGCCACGGTTATCGATGGGCTCGCCCAGCAGATTGAACACGCGGCCCAGGACGCCTTCGCCCACGGGCACGGTCACCGGCGAGCCGGTGTCGACGCAGGGCGTCGAGCGGCGCAGACCGTCGGTGGAGCCCAGCGCCACGCAGCGGACGCGGCCGCCACCCAGGTGCTGCTGCACCTCGCCGACCAGTTTGAGCTTGCCCGCGGGCGTCTCGGCCTCGACGGTGACGGCGTTGTAGATCTCCGGCAGCTCGCTCTCGGCGAACTGCGCGTCGAAGGTGGAGCCGATGACCTGCGTGATGGTGCCCTGCGCCATGTGGTGCTGTTCCTCGAAATGGACCCCGCCAGAGCGCCGGCGGGCAATGCGAACTTCAACCAAACACGCTGGCGAACGGTGGGGGGCCACTCGGTCCTTGGGCGTGTGAGGCGGAGGGTAGGCTCATTCCGGCCAGAGTGCAGGCTTCCTGAGCCCTTGAGCAGGCCTGCCAGACGGGCCGCCGTGGATGTTCCCGAGAATCAGCCCATCGAGCGTGAGCAGGTGCCACGGTCCACGCTTGACAGGGTACGTTGTCGCCTTGCCCGAGCCATGTGGGGCCCCGGGGTGGCCAACCCAAGGAGAGCCCAGGATGTCACGCCAATCCCGACTCGCGTCCTCTCTCGCACCGGCCCTGCTTGCGATCGCCGTGGCCCCGGCCAACGCCCAGGACTGCGGCTGGCAGGCCATGGGCGGCGGCATGGACGACCGAGTCATCTGCCTGACCACCCATAACGACGGCACGGGCGAGTCGCTCTACGCGGGCGGCACGTTCGTCAACGCCGGAGGGTGGCAGGTCGACCGCCTGGCCCGATGGGACGGCTGCGGCTGGCAGCCCGTAGGCGGCGAGTTGGATAGCTGGGTCGTCGCCATGACAACCTTCGATGATGGCACGGGCGACGCGCTGTACGCCTGCGGCTTCTTCACCACGGCCGACGGCATCCCCGTCGGCGGCATCGCCAGGTGGGACGGCACGCAGTGGTCCGACCTCGACGGCGGCATGAACATCGGCGGCGTGCGCACGCTGGCCGTCTTTGATGATGGTACAGGCCCCGCGCTCTACGCTGGCGGAGATTTCAGCACGGCCGGTGGCGTGCCGGCAAGCGACATTGCGAAGTGGGACGGCTCGGCTTGGTCCCCACTCGGGAGCGGCATGGCTGGTGGCGGCGGGGGTGTGTACAACCTGCACGTCCACGACGACGGAACGGGCCCGGCCCTGTACGCCGGCGGCTGGTTCGCGACGGCAGGTGGCGTGACCGTCAACGGCATCGCCAGGTGGGACGGCACAAGCTGGTCCGCGCTCGGTGGGGGGGTTGACGTGCTCGACGAAGAAGCCGTCATCTGGTTCGAGGTGTTCGACGATGGCTCGGGCCCGGAGTTGTACGTTGGTGGCGAGTTCTCGTCCATGAACGGCCAGCCCGCCACGGGCCTGGCCAAGTGGGACGGCTCCACATGGACCAACTTCACGGGCCTCATTGATGGCCAACAGCAGTTCGTGTGGGGCATGAAGCCGATCGGCGAGGCGCTGTATGTGGTCGGCCAGTTCGATACGGCCGACGGCCTGCCCGTGAACAACATCGCCCGCTGGGACGGCGCGAGTTGGTCCGCGGTGGGCGACGGCATGGACGGTATCGTCGAGGTGGTCACGACGTACAACGACGGCCAGCACGAGCGAATCGCCGCCGCGGGCTGGTTCACTCAAGCCGACGGCAGGCCCGCGAACCGCATCGCGTCGTGGGCCTGCGTCGGGGAGCCCGTGTTCGAGGCGAAACCACGGAACGTACTCCTCGACTCGGGGCCAACGCCGGTGACGTTCGAGGTCATCGCCACCGGAGCGGCCACCATCGAATACCAATGGCGCAAGGATGGCATCGACCTCATTGACGGTGGCGCCATCAACGGCGCCACAACGCCCACACTCGAACTGACGGCGGGCCTCGAGCATGTGGGCGTGTACGACTGCGTGGCGACCAACGAGCAGGGCGAAGCGACGAGCGAATCCGCCCTGCTCGCGTTCAGAACCAATCCATGTCCGGCCGATTTCGACGGCGACGGCACGCTGACCATCTTCGACTTCCTGGCATTCCAGAACGCCTTCGCGGCTGGTTGCCCCTAATCGAGCGCGCCGCGAACTTGGTTCGCCAACGACTCACCATCATCGAGTTTGCCAGACGGCCACACGATGCCCAGCCCCTCGCCCGGCGAGCCCTCTGCCTTGTCCGCATATCGCGGAATGACGTGCACGTGCAGGTGCATCACCGCCTGGTGCGCCTCGGCCCCGTTATTCTGGAGCAGGTTGTACGCCGTGGCGCCGGTCGCCTTCAACACAGCCCGGCAGATCCGCGGCAGCACCCGCCCGAGCGCCGCCGCCGACTCGTCGCTGAGCTGGTCCATCTGGGCCACACGCTCCTTGGGGATCACCAGCGTATGCCCCCGGCTGAGCGGCGCGACATCGAGGAAGGCCAGGACAAACTCGTCCTCATACACCCGATGGCACGGGATCTCGCCAGCGATGATCTTGTCGAAGATGGTGGGCTGGTCGGTCATGCCCTCAAGATAGCCCAACAGCCTCACTCGCAGCCGTCACGCCGGTTGCACATATCGAGTTCAACATAACTGATATTATCGGCGGTTTATAGGCAGCGGGGGAGCAACAGGGATTCCGGCCTGCCAAGCCCATCCCCAGCCCCTGGTGGCCATCATTGACCTTCACATGGAACCCGATCCCACCAAACTCGCGGCCAATATTGGAGAGCCCAGGGCCTTGGGCCGATTCGGACGCTCCTGGCTCTGGCTGGAGTTCATCGCCCTGTACGCCTTCACCCCAGGCCTCGTCGCCGCCGTTATGGACCCGAACGAACGGTTCGACCCGATCTTCGACATGCTGGGCCTCACGGTACTGTCGAACCCGCCCTGGCCGCCCGGCAGCGTACTGCTGCCGCTGGTGTTGCTGGCCGGCCTGGCCCTGGGCCTCGTGCTGCTGGTCGACCCGACCTTCGACAGCCGCCAACTGTGGAACTGGCGTGGCTTCAAGCACGACCTACGACGGATGGCCCCGCTGTTCGCGTTCAACGCCGCCGCCATGCTCGGCGTGGCCTGGCTGCTCCAGCAGTTCACCGGCATTATGACCATCGTCGGCCGCGACGGCACCGAAACCGAGGCCTTCCTCCGCCTGCCCCGCGAGGCGCCGTGTTTGCTGGTCTTTATCGCCATCGGCTACCCCATCGCCAGCGCGTTCCCGCAAGAGGTCACCCACCGCGCGTTCTTCTTCCACCGCTATAAGCGCATCATCCCCAACCAGCGCGTGCTGTTCGCGCTCAACGTGCTGGCCTTCGTCTGGCTACACGCGCCGTTCTGGGGCTGGATGGCCTTCATCATCACCCTGCCAGGAGGCGTCCTCTTCGCCTGGACCTGGGTGCGCACCAAGTCGCTCCTGGCCGTGGGCGTCGAGCACTGGCTCTATGGCTGGTGGCTGTTCTTCACGGGGCTGGGCTGGTTCGTGTACGCGGGCAGCGTCGGCAGCTAATCGCGCTCGAGCCGGCTGGTCAGCGCGCTGCGCAGCTTGTGAGCGGCGTCATTGATGGCGGGATAGAAGTCATCCGCGTGTGCCTCGACCGTGATCGGATCGCGCCCGCGCGGCCGGGCCTCGATGGTGCACCGCTTGTCGGCCGGCCCGTGCTTCTTCGAGCTGTTCTCGTCGCCGATGTGGACCTCGAAGCCCGTCAGGTGCTTGTACAAGTGCCCCACCTGGGATTCGAGCTGCTGGGCGACATGGGCCTCGAGGGCGTCGGACGACTCGATGTTGGCGTAGTTGTACTGGATGTGCATGGCGTGGCTCCTCCTTGGCGTGCGTTGCCGCAACTCTACGGCTGGGCACCGGTACGATGCTCGGCGTGTGAAAGTTCGTTCAGGAGATGCCCGAGAATCGCAAAGCGCATCGTCCAACACCGGCTTGGCCATGTCGCGCCTCATTGCACGACGAACTCAACGCAAAGGAGCATGGGAGCATCCCCTTCGCGGCCTTCGCGTTCAACCTGCGAAGTGAACTTGCGCTCATCCATCCCCCACCGTTCGCCCACCGCCCGTAGCCTTGGGCGATGGCCAGCCGACCTCTAAACCCCGACCACGCCCAACGCACCCTCGCTCGCGTCCGCGCCCTATCCCACTGGATGGACAGCCGCTACCGCGTGCCGGGCACAAGTTGGCGGTTCGGCCTGGACCCCATCATCAGCCTGCTGCCGGTCGTGGGCGACACGGTGTCGGTGGCGGTCAGCGTGTGGCCGTTGCTCGAAGCCAAGCGGGCTGGCGTGCGGAAGAGTGCGCTGCTGCGGATGGCCGCGAACCTCGGGCTCGACTGGCTGGTGGGGCTGGTTCCGCTCATCGGGGTGCTACCCGACGCGTGGTACAAGGCGAACACCAGGAACCTCAAACTGATGGAGAAGGAACTGGGCGGCCAAACGTATATGGTTGGTGATGCCTGAGCGAACACCCTTCATCGGCGGCAACTGGAAGATGAATACCACGGGCCGCGAGGCGGTGGAACTGGCTGCGAACGTGGCTAAGGGTGCCTCGGACGATGGCCCCCAGGTCGCCATTTATCCGCCCTTCGTCTGGCTCGACGCCGTGCGCGAGCCCGCCGGGGCGCTCATGCTCGGTGCCCAGGATTGTTCTCCCAACAAGAACGGTGCCCATACCGGAGACATCTCGCTCGAGATGCTCCAAGAGTGCGGCGTCAGTACCGTACTCGTCGGCCACAGCGAACGACGCCACGGCCACAAGGAGCCCGAGGCCCGCATCGCCGCCAAGCTGCGCGCCGTGCTCGACGCTGGCATGACCGGCGTCTTGTGCATCGGCGAGACGCTCGAGCAGCGCGAGGCCGGGAAGACCGACGCCGTGAACGAGGCTCAACTCCGCTCGGTCTTTGGGAATACCAGCATCGTGCGGCACGACCGCCTGGTCATCGCCTACGAGCCCGTCTGGGCCATCGGCACCGGCAAGACCGCCAGTGCCACCGATGCCCAGACCGCGCACGAGCGCATCCGATCTGTGCTTGATGACCTGCTGGGCGCCAACGCCGCCAAGGCCATCCGCATCATCTACGGCGGCTCGATGAAGCCCGACAACGCCGCTGAGCTCATGGCCCAACCCGACATCGACGGCGGCCTCATCGGCGGCGCGTCGCTCGAGGCCGACCAGTTCCTGGCGATCGTGGACGCGGCCAGCGCATAAGAAAACCGCGTGCTCACGCACGCGGCTCGGTTCAGATCTGACACTGATGCCTGATGCCCAGTGCCCGATGCCTTCTTAATACCGATAGTGATCCGGCTTGTATGGCCCCTCGACCGGCACGCCCAGGTATTCGGCCTGGTCCTGGCTCATCTTGGTGAGCTTCACGCCCAGCTTCTCGAGGTGCAGGCGGGCGACCATCTCGTCGAGGTGCTTGGGCAGCACATAGACCTTGTTCTGATAGTTCTCGTTGTTCTCGTGCAGCTCGATCTGGGCGATCACCTGGTTGGTGAAGCTCGCGCTCATGACGAAGCTGGGGTGGCCGGTAGCGCAGCCCAGGTTCAAGAGGCGGCCCTCGGCCAGCACCAGGATGCTCTTGTCCATGCTCTTGAAGTAGAACTCGTCGTACTGCGGGCGGATGTTGCGACGCTCGACGTCGCCGTCGCGCATCAGCTTGTCCATCTGGATCTCGTTGTCGAAGTGGCCGATGTTGCCCACCACGGCCTTGTCCTTCATCCGCTTCATGTGGGCGTGGGTGATGATGTCCTTGTTGCCCGTCGTGGTGATGAAAATGTCGGCCGTCTCGATGAAGTCTTCGAGCGTCTTGACCTCGATGCCTTCCATCGCCGCCTGGAGCGCGCAGATGGGGTCGATTTCGGTGACGATCACGCGGCAGCCCTGGCCACGGAGCGACTGCACGCAGCCCTTGCCCACGTCGCCGTAGCCGCACACCACGGCGACCTTGCCGCTGAGCATGACGTCGGTCACCAAGAGCAAGTTCGACAACGTGTACGGCTGCCGGCACTCGCTCATTG
>CAYGTM010000140.1:0-6286 GCA_964352795.1 uncultured Phycisphaera sp. | reverse complement strand
CGATGGGCCCGCCCTCGTGGGAAAGGTGCCAGAGGTTACGGTCGCGGCTGAAGAGCTTGGTGGCGCTGGCCGTGCTCTTGCTGTCGCGCTCGCGCAGGTAGTCGAGCAGGTCTTCGCGCGAGTGCATGTCCCACAAACGCCAGGGGGCGATGACCTCGAGCTGCGGCGCGAGGGCCGCGAAGGCGGCCTCGAAGCGGATCTGGTCGTTGCCCTTGCCCGTGCAGCCGTGGCAGACCGCGTCGGCGCCCACCTCGAGCGCGTACTCGACCTGGGCCTTGGCGATGACAGGGCGCGCGATGGCGGTGCCCAGCAGGTACGTCGTCTCGTACTGGCAGCCGGCGATGAGCGTGGGAAACACAAAATCCTCGACGAACTCGCTCTTGAGATCCGCAACCTTGCAACTGGCGGCACCGGTGTTGCGCGCTTTGTCTTGCACGCCTTCGAGTTCCTCTTCCCCCTGTCCCACGTCGGCGACAACGCAATGGACCTGGGCGTCGTAGTTCTCGACCAGCCAGGGCACGATGGCCGAGGTATCGAGTCCGCCGGAATAGGCAAGCACGACCTTGCGCTGGCTCATCGTGAAACTCCATTCGTCTCGCCCAACAGCATGGTCAGCAGGGCGTTCTGGGCGTGCATTCGGTTCTCGGCCTGCTCGTACACGAGCGAGCCCGGGCCGTCGATGACGGCATCGTCGACCTCGACACCGCGGAAGGCGGGCAGGCAGTGCATGAAGGACAGGCTCTTGCCGCCCACGGCGGCGCGGAGCATGGATGCCTTCGTCACGCGGTATCGCTGGAAGGCCTCGACACGCTCGTCGCGCTCGCTCTCGCTGCCCATCGAGACCCAGGTGTCGGTATACACCACGTCGTGGGCGGCGATGGCGTCGGGATCGGTCGAGAGGGTGACCGCGCCACCCGATTGCTCCGCCCGCAACCGCGCGAGGGCGAGCACGCGAGGGTCGGGCTCGTAGGCGCTGGGCGCGACGATGGTGATTTTCGCGCCAACCGCGGCCAGCGTGAGCATGAGCGAGTTGCAGACGTTATTTCCGTCGCCGATGTACGCGACCTTCACGCCTTTGAGGCTGCCGTACACGGTCTGGATGGTGAGCGCGTCGCCCAGGGCCTGGCACGGGTGCTCGGCGTCGCTCAGGGCGTTGACGATGGGCACGCGGGCGTGGCGGTCCATGTCTTCGAGCGAGCCGTGGCGGCGCACGCGGGCGACGATGGCGTCGGCGTAGCGATCGAGGGTCATCGTGAAGTCCTTGATCGACTCGCGGTCGCCCAGGGGCGAGCCCGACTGGTCGAGGTAGGTCACATGCGCGCCTAGGCGCGTGAGCCCGATGTCGAAGCTGGTGCGCGTGCGCAGGGATGGCTTCTCGAACACCAGGGCGATGGATTTGTTCTCGAGCGTGCGCTCGGGCGTGGGCCAATCGCGGCGCATCTTTGCGGCCAGGTCGATCACGGCTTGCGTGGTCGCGCCGTCAAGCTGAGCCGAACTGAGCAGACTGGTGGGCATGTCGATGGCGGGTGAAGCAGTCATGGTGTCAGGCACGCCCGGCTCCGTGTGTGGGGGGTGTGGGGGCGGGCTTGCCGTCGCGGATGACGGTGCCGCCGGGCGCGTTGGGCTCGCGCCACCATGTCGCGTCGGCGTCGGCCCAGGCGGCGATGCGCACCGGCGCGTGCAGGCGGGCGGCCATGTCGACCGCGGCGCGAACCTTGGGGATCATGCCGCCGGCGATGATCCCGCCGTCGATGAGGCGTTCGATCTCGGGACGGTCGAGTTCCTCGATCAGCCGTCCGTCGGCGTCGAGCACGCCCGAGGTGTCGGTGAGCAGCACGAGCTGGCTGGCACCCAGCGCGCCGGCCACGCCCGCGGCGGCGTCGTCGGCATTCACGTTCAGCGATCGGCCGTCGTCGTCGGCGCCCACGCACGAGACCACCGGCAGCACGCCCGCGCCCAGCAGGGCCAGCAGGCCGTCGACCTGATGCACGTCTTCGTCTGGGTCGACCACGCCCACGCGGCCCAGGTCGACGCCGTCCACGGGGCGACGCAGGCGGCAGCGGATGCCCGAGCCGGCCAGCGTGAGGCCCGCGCACGCGACATCACGCGAGATGAGCGCGCCGACCAGCGCGTGGTTGACGTTGCCGGCAAGGGCCGCGACCACCTCGTGCATGGTGGCCTCGTCGGTGATGCGCAGGCCCTGCACGCGGCGGGGCTCGATGCCCAAACGGTCGAGGCGGGCGTCGATGGCCGCCCCACCACCATGCACGATGACCAGCCGTTCGTGGGCGGCCATTCGGGCCAGGGCGTCGATGATGGGCTCGCGCGAGACGGCCGCGTCGACGCCGCGACCACCGAGTTTGACGACGACGGTGCTCATGCGACTCCCCCGGCGGTGGCGGCCGCCGCGCCGGGCAGCAGGCCCGCGCGCTCATCGAGTCCAAGGCGGATATTGACGGCCTGCAACGCCTGGCCCGACGCGCCCTTGAGCAGATTATCCAGCGAGCAGGCCAGAAGGGCGTGGTTCGAGGTCGCGTCGTACGCAACACCAATGTCGGCGTGGTTCGTGCGCTCGACCGCCGCCACGCTGGGCCACTGGCCACGCGGCAGCACGCGCACGAACGGGCTGGTGGCGTAGGCGTCTTCCAGCGATTCGCGGATGTGGGCCTCGGTCACGCCCGGCTTGAGGTCCACATGTACCAGCGCGAGCATGCCGCGGAAGAACGGCGCCACGCTGGGCGTGAACAGCACGTCGATGCCCGCGTGCTGGGATATCTCGGGCTGGTGGCGGTGGGCGAACACGCCGTAGGGCTGGAGGCTCACCTCGCCGAAGGAGTTGCGAGGCGTGGGCGCGCGGCCCGCGCCGCTGATGCCGCTCACGGCGTCGATGAACGGCGTGCGACCCTCGGCCAGCAGGCCCGCTTCCACCAGCGGCAGAAGCGGTAACAAGCTTGCGGTGGGGTAGCACCCCGGGCAGGCCAGCAGGTTGGCCGAGGCGATGGCCTCGCGGTGGTGCTCGGGCAGCGCGTAGGCGGCCTGGCCGAGCAGGTCGGGCGTCGGGTGCTTGAAGCCGTAGAAGGTGGGATAGTGGCTCGCGTCCAGACGGAAGGCACCCGAGAGGTCGGTCACGATGGGGCACGGACCCAACAGCGCCGGCGCGAGCGTGGCGCTGGCCTCGTGCGGGGTGCAGAGGAACGCGACCTGGGGCGAGCAGGCGAGGATGGCCTCGGGCTCGCCCGAAGCCAGGACGGCATCGGTATGGCCGCGCAGTTCGGGGAAGCACTCGTCGAGCCGTTGCCCCACGCTGCGTCCGCCGGGCGAGGCGAACACGCCCGCCAGCTCGAGCGTGGGGTGGCCCAGCACGAGTCGGACCAGTTCCAACCCGGTGTAGCCCGTGGCACCGGCGATGGCGACGGGAACGCTCATGCGAGGCGGGCTCGGTCGTGATCGGGGGTTGATAGGATGGAACGGCCGTCGTGCATTGCCCTACAGCGTATTGGGGCCAAGGCCCGGCAGCAACTTGGAGGAAAGCCGTGAAGCACTCGCAGAAGTTTCTGGCCATCGTCGATGATGCCCGGGCCCGCGTCAAGGAATGCACCGTGGACGACGTGCGGCGGATGCGCGACGCCGGGGAAAAGTTCGAGCTCGTCGATGTCCGCGAAGAGAGCGAGTATGCCAAGGGGCGGCTGCCCGGGGCCAAGCACCTGGGCAAGGGCGTGATCGAACGCGACGCCGAGGAGAAACTGCCCAACCCCGACGCGACCATCGTTCTGTATTGCGGCGGCGGCTATCGCTCGGCCCTGGCGGCGGACAACCTCCAGAAGATGGGCTATACGAACGTAATCTCGATGGATGGTGGTTATCGGGGCTGGACCGAGGCCAGCCTGCCGACCGAGAAGCCCTAAGGAGCTGCCTCGATCACCAGTTGGGATCGACAGCCACGCGCTGCTGGTTCAGGGCGGCGGGCGTGCCCTGCCACACAGTCGGGGCGTAGGCGCGGGCCTGTGGTGGCCCGTTCGGGCGATCGGGGGTCGAGCAGCCACCCAGCGCACACGCGATGAGCACCAGGGAAGCCCCAAGAGCGAGGGGACGGGTCAGGCGGTCGGGCTGTCGTGGTTGGTGTGCCATGATACCTGAAGGTGCGAGAACCGGTGGCCGCGCACGCAATGGCCGCAGCGCGTCGGGACTGTTCAAGGTTCGTTCCGGGCTTGCGTCGGGCCAGTGGGGGCGTCGATGATCGGGCGAATGGCCGCCGCGACATCGGTGTAACTGGCACGATTTGCCCCGTTCGCGGGGTCGGGCACGCCTCTTGGGCGTTGACCGGCGTGTGGTCGGTCGTACGATCCGTGCCGGTGCCGGGCTTACTGGCGGACCAGGGGAATATCCTATGTGGGCTATCCCGTAGTTTCACGCTCCCCGGCGATAGGATCCACCTCATGATTCGCACGGCCTTCAGCACGGTTGCCTGCCCCAAATGGTCTTTGGAGCGCGTGGCACGCACGGCGGCCGAACTCGGTTTCGACGGCGTCGAGTTGCGCACCTTCGGGTACGACTCGCGGACGTTCGTGTGCGATCCGTTGATGACCGGCGCGCGGAAGGTCACGAGCACCTTTGCCGACCTTGGCGTGGACGTGTGCGGCCTGGCGACCTCGATCACGCTCGACCACCCCGTGCGGCCGCATGTGGTCGGCCGGACGTTCCTGTTCGACCAGGAGCGCACGACGCGAGAGGCGACGCGGCTGGTGGACTATGCCTCGATGATCGGCGCGCCGTTCGTGCGCGTGTATGGGTTCGAGGTGCCCGAGGGCGAGAAGCGGGCCACGAGCGTGCGGCTGATCGCCAACCGACTCACCGCCATTGCCGACCACGCGCGGCATCGCGGCGTGACGATCGTGCTGGAAAACGGCGGCAGCTTCCGCACCGCCGAGGACTTGCGCGAGATCATCGACATGGTGGACAGCCCGTTGCTGGCGGCCAGCTACAACACTGCGGTGGGCCTCGCCGCAGGTGATGACCATGCCAAGGCCATCCGCACGCTTGGTCGCAGGCTCAAGATCGCCCGATTGAAGGACGTTGGCGAGGGTGGCTGCGTGCCGCTGGGGACTGGCCAGAGCGAGGCAATGGCGTTCGTCGAAAGTCTGGTGTCGTATGGCCACTTCGACGGCTGGCTGTGCTACGAATGGGACGCGGCCTGGGACGAGTCGCTCGCGCCGGCGGAAGCCGTGCTGCCCGAGGCAGTTCGCACGATCTACGGCTGGCTCGGCGCGCGGGGCGGCAAGAGCGCCCACACGCGCATGGCGGCCGGGGCGGTCTAAAGCCACGAACCCGCGCGAGCGCACGAGGCTGGTGCTGGAGCGTTGCCGGGAGCTTGGCTTCGCGCTGGCCGGTGTCGCTCCGGTTGGCCCGATGCGGCATGAGGCCGAGATGCGCGAGTGGCTCGCGCAGGGCAAGCACGGGTCGATGGGCTATCTGGCCGAGCACGCCGACCTGAAGGCCGATCCATCCCAACTGCTCGACGGCTCGAAGGCCGCCATCATGGTGGCCGACTTGTACGCCACGCGGAATGACGAAACGGAGCGTGTCCCCGACGGGCATGGGCGCATCGCGCGGTACGCGCGTGGGGGTGATTACCACACCGTGATGAAGAAGCGGCTGCACACACTGTGCGATGAGATCGGCGAACGTTGGCCCGACTCGAGCACGCGAGCGTTCGTGGACACGGCCCCCGTGCACGAGAGAGAGTTGGCGCTCGCGGCGGGACTCGGCTGGATTGGCAAGCACACGCTTCTGATCCACCCGAAGATCGGGAGTTGGATGCTGCTGGGCGGCGTGCTCACGACGCTCGACCTCGAGCCGTGCGAACACGAGGTGGCCGATCACTGCGGCACCTGCACGCGGTGCATCGATGCTTGCCCGACCGACGCCATCACGCCCTACAGCGTGGACGCGAGCCGGTGCATCAGTTATCTGACCATCGAGCGGCGCGAGCCGATCCCGACCGAGTTGGAGCGGGGCATGGGCGAGTGGGTCTTCGGCTGCGACGTGTGCCAGGAGGTGTGCCCGCACAACTCTCCGCGAACGGGCGATGTCGGCGACTCGAACGATGCATACGCGGGAGAGCGCTCGTCATTCGATCTCGCCGAAGTGCTCGGTTGGGATGAGGAATCGCGCCGGACAGCCTTCGCCAGGAGCGCGATGAAGCGTGCGAAGCTGGGCATGATGAAGCGCAACGCCGTGATCGCGGCGGGCAACGCCATCGAGCGGTTGGGCGGGGGCACCGTGGAAG
>CAYGTM010000139.1:0-6291 GCA_964352795.1 uncultured Phycisphaera sp. | reverse complement strand
GCTGGAGGGCTACGAGCCGCCGCGACAGATGGTGTTCTGCGACTTCTACCCCGCCACCAGCGAGAAGAAGGGCAACGACTTCGAGTCCCTTCGAGAAGCCATCGAAAAACTCAGCCTCAACGACGCCAGCTTCACCTTCCAGCCCGTGCACAGCGAGGCCCTGGGCTTCGGCTACCGCTGCGGCTTCCTGGGCCTGCTCCACATGGACATCATCCAGGAACGCCTCGAACGCGAGGGCGGCGTCGAGATCGTCCAGACCGCCCCCACCGTGTCGTACCTGGTCGACGTTCGCGGCAAGGGCAACGTGCGCGAGACCATCGAGGTGCACAACCCCGCCGACCTGCCCGACCCGTCGGTCATCCTGACCATCAAGGAGCCCATCTGTAAGGTCGAGATCATGACGCCCAAGGAGTTCATCGGCGACATCATGACGCTGTGCCTGGGCCGCCGGGGCACCTACAAGAACCAGCAGTTCATCAGCGACACGCGCGACCTTCTGACCTTCGAGGTGCCCCTGGCCGAGATCATCTACGACTTCTACGACAAGCTCAAGAGCATGACCAGCGGCTACGCGACGATGGACTACGAGATCGACCGCTATCAGGAGGACAACCTGGTGAAGGTCGACATCCTCATCAACGGCGAGCCCGTCGAGGCCCTGGCCCTGATCGCCCACAAGGAGCGGGCCGAGGGCCGCGGCCGCCAACTACTCACCAAGCTTCGCAAGCAGATCCCGCGACACCAGTTCGAGATTCCCCTCCAGGCGGCCATCGGCGGCAAGATCATCGCTCGCGAGACCATCAAGGGCTACCGCAAGGACGTGACCGCCAAGTGCTACGGCGGCGACGTGAGCCGCAAGCGCAAGCTGCTGGAAGCCCAGAAGAAGGGCAAGGAGCGGATGAAGAGCGTCGGCAGCGTGAGCATCCCGCAGAAGGCGTTTATGGCGGTATTGGATACGAGCGAGGATTAGCCGCAGAAGGGGGCCTTCATGCGTCAGCCCACACTGCTCGTGCTCGCTGGCCCAAATGGTGCTGGGAAGACCACTTCGTCGCAGTTTCTACTCCGAGATGCACTCAAGATTGACGAGTTTGTGAACGCCGATCAGATCGCAAGTGGTTTATCAACATTCTCTCCTTCCACCGAAGCCTTCGCGGCCGGTCGCGTCATGATCGAGCGGCTTCGAGAGTTGTCCATCGAGCGGAGGACATTTGCGTTTGAGACAACACTGGCGACCCGTAGCTTTGCGCCTTGGATCTCGTCGCTCCGAGCATCGGGGTACAATGCCTCACTCGTTTTTCTCGCCTTGCCAAGAGCCGATCTCGCGGTACAGCGAGTGAAGAAGCGGGTCTCGGAGGGTGGCCACAACGTCCCAGAAGACACTATTCGAAGACGATTCACGCGAGGGCTGTGGAATCTAGCCCACATGTACCAGCCAATCGTCGATGAATGGGCAGTGTACGATTCATCAGGTCCTTCGCCAAGGCTCGTGGCCGAGAGCGGCGTCCCGGAGGTAATCCATGACCAACCCTACTACCAACAACTCCTCCAACTCGCCCAAGCCGGCTGAGAATCGCGACGAGATCCGGGTCGTCGGCAACCCCGCCATCCTCGAAGCCCTCCGCAAGGCCGCCCTCTTCGCCCAGTGGCGGGCCAAGGTGTACGCCGAGATGCCCGAGGAACTCAAGCCCTTCCATTGACCACGCCTAACACGAAAGACGCCGCCGCACTCGATCGTGCGGCGGCGTTCGTTTGATTCAGGTTTCGCAGGTCTACTCAGCCCGGCTTCGTGTGCCCCGCCAGCACCTCGATCAACTCCCGATTGATGTCACGCACGCCCTCGAAGGTGCGCTTGGCGGCGTCGACGACCTCGACGAGCGCGCTGGGGCCCAGGTCGAGGGTGTCCAGGCGGCTCTTGAAGCGGGCCCACGTCTCCCGCTGGGCGGGGCCGTAGCTCTGGAGGTAGCGCAGGCCGTCGCCCTCGAGGTTCAGGGCCGGGCCGATCTTCTTGGCGATAAAGCCGTTGCCGTTGGTCGAGCCTTCCAAGACATATTGCACGCCGATGAGGGCGGTGGGGTTGCGCTTGGCGGTGTCCTCGATCCACGTCGTGAAGCTCTTGGTCGCCGGCACGGGCGTCACGGCGCTGGGCGTGGTGTCCAGGTGCTCCAGGTCGGCTTCGAGCTTGCTGGTGTGACGCAGATCCTCGCTGTTGAGGGCCTTGACCTGATTGCACTTGCCAGCCGCGCCGTCGAGGCAGGCCTCGAGCGTGCGGTGGACGAGGTAGAGCTGGCTCAGGTGGGCGGCGTATTCCTCGCGGCCCAGTTCGCCCTTGACCAGCCGCTTCTGGAGCTCGCCGCTCTCGGCCTGCTGGTGCAGCTCCCAGGTGCTGTCCTTGAGCGTGGCGGCGATGCCGGTGGCGGCCGCGTCCGGGCCGTGGTGGTTGCCGGTGTGGGTGGTGGGGTGTTGCATGGTCGTTCGCTCCTGGGTCTGCGGGAAGCGTAGGAACCCTCAGCCCGCGTCGAAGGCGTTCTGGAAGGCCAGGAAGTCGAAGATGTCCAGCGTGCTGTTGCCGTCGAAGTCGTCCAGAGGCTCACCGGCGTCGAAGGCGTTCTGGAAGGCCAGGAAGTCGAAGATCGTCAGTTCGCCATCGCCGTTCAGGTCGGCGTCGTCCACGGCGATCACGGTCAGTTCCAGTCGGGGTGCGTAGCCCAGGATCGGGCTGAGGGCGTTCTCCCTGGTGAAGAACGCTGGGAACGCGGTCGAGCCGAACTCGGCGCTGTGCATGCTGGTGACCGTCAGGTTGACCTTGCCCGCGTCGAAGGACGCATCGAAGAACGCCGACGCACCGGGCGCGCAGGTGTTGACATCGAACGTGAACACCGTTTCGGCGGGCACAAACTCGCCCACCGCCACGCCCGTGGTCTGGCCGATGGCAAACGGCGTGCTCTCGACACGCTCGCGGACCTGGCGGGACAGATCGACAACATCATCGACGCTCGAATAAAACGCGGCAAAGGCATTGCGCGCGCCCTCGGCCGGCGGGATGATGGGCGGGCCGCCGAAGGCGCTGGTTTCCTCCCAAGAGTCGATCGTGAAGCCGTTGCGATAGCCCGTGGCGTACAGCTCGATGGGTCGGCCCGGGGTGGTGTCTTCCACATAGTCAGGGTCGTCGATGGGGAAGAAACTGGCCAGCGCATCAGGCGTGGCGTCGTACACGAACTGGAAGTCGTTCTGGATGACCAGCGCGACACGGGCCGAGACCACGCGAAATGCGCCCGCCCCCAGACCCGTGGGGATCTCGCCTGCGGTGTCGAAGCCGACGATGAACTGGCCGTCGCGGTCGTCGAAGCCCTCGATGCCGGTGGCACCGAAGATGGTGGCGTTGGTGCGTGTCCCGGGGGTGGCACTGAATGGATAGTTCCAGCGGTCGCGGACGGGCTCGTCGAAGGAGAGCGAGATCGGGCCGGTCTGGGCCAGGCAGGTGCCGGTCAGGACGAGGACGGTAAAAGCGCTGCGCATCATACGGGAAACTCCTAAAAGACTGGGGAGCAAGTTTGACCTGCCAAGTGGTTGCGATTGAGTCTCAGTTGCGTAGTATTGTGCCCGCCTCGCTGTCAGTCAAGAAATATTCCTGTTCTACAGCAACGAAGGAGTCCACCGTGCCCAGTCGATGCCAACGCCGGTACCCCGCCTTCACGCTCATCGAGTTGCTGGTAGTCATCGCCATCATCGCCGTCCTGATCTCGATCCTGCTGCCCAGCCTCGGAGCCGCCCGCGTGCTGGCCAAGTCGACCCGCGAGTTGGCAGCCGCCCAGCAGACGATGATTGCCTTCCAGCTGTATGCCCAGGACAGCGACGGCCGGCTCCTCAGCGGCATGCCCGATCGGCGAGACATCATGGGCCGTGACGCGCCGATCGATGATCTGGGCGATCCCATTACCGATATCTTGATTGCCCAGCGATACCCCTGGCGGTTGGCACCGTACTTCGACTACAACTTCCGCGGCCTCTACGGCGACGACAAAGCCCTGGCCGCGTTGCGCGACCGCCGCGACGACTTTGTGTACACGGTGAGCCTCTACCCCAGCCTGGGCATGAACGTCGCCTACGTCGGTGGCAGCGTGAACCATCTGGGGGATTCAACGAGCCAGCGCGTGTTCGGCAAGGTCTTCCTGGAACGCGACGACCAGGCCACGCGCCCGACCGAGGTCATCGCCTTCGCCTCGGCCCGGTTCCGAGGGCCGGGCACCCTCGACGAACTGCCCGAGCCCGAGGGCTTTTTCAGGGTCGAGGCCCCAACCTTCGGCCCCGGATGGCAGGACAGCTACGACGATCGGGCAGTCAACCCCGGCATCAACAGCGGCTTCGTGAGCCTGAGGCACGGCGGCAAGGCCGTCACGGCGATGCTCGACGGCCACGCCGAGGTGCTGGGGTGGCAGGAGCTGCGGGACATGCGGAGGTGGGCGGATCGGGCAACAGGGGTAGATTGGGTTCCGATTCCTCGGTAGGTTCTGGCTTCTTATCAGGCTTGCTCGCCCGATATTGCACGAATTCTCGGGTCAGATTCCAGCACCTTCTGCTATCATCGGAGTCTGAGGGATACGACGCCTGCCCCGAGTGCGGGTATGCGGCAACCGAGGAGGTGGGGGATGGTGGCAAGGTTCGGTCGCGGCACTGTGGCCCGATGGGTACTCATCACGATCGCATGTTTCGGTGCAACACAAGCGTCAAGGGCGCAGACGCCCGTTGGCGGCCCGATTCTCGACGATACGACGTGGACCGCGGCCGGCAGCCCGTACCAGGTGACCTCGCTTGTCGTCGTTGGCGACGATGCCACACTGACGATCGAGCCCGGTGTGGTGGTCGAATGTGCCGACGGCTTTGGTATCGACATCGGCTCGCCATCATTCGGCCAGGGCACGCTCATCGCCCGCGGCACGGCCGCGGAGCCGATCGTCTTCAAGCCGAGCGCGCCCGACCCCGTGCCCGGTCAGTGGCGGGGCGTCTGGTTCACGCCGTTCGCCGTTGATGGGCAGGTCGACCCCGATACTGGGGCGTATGTCAGCGGGTCGATCGTGGAGCACGCGGAGTTCACCTTCGCCGGCAACCCGCTGCGATTCGACGAGGGCGTGGCCGTCGTGCGGGACGCCGAGATCCGCGATTGCAGATTTGCCATCTTCGCCGATCTCGATGGGGAGCAGCAACTCCACATGACCGATGTCCAATCGCGTGGCGGCCTCCAGGGCATCCGGATCAATCGTGGGCGAGGGCACGTCCTGACAAGGGTGAACGTTTACAGTAGCGGCTTTCTCTTGCAGATTACGGATGCGCCGGACGTGACCATCACTGGCGGGCTCCTGGAAGGCGCGACAAGCTACGGGTTGAATGCGATTCGCACCGATCGCCTGAAGGTCGAGTCGCTGCGGCTCGAACGCAACCCGGCCCGTGGCATGAACGTGCTCGACAGCGAGGACGTTGAGATCCGCGCGTGCGTGTTCGTTGACAATGGAGACAGCGGTGCGAACTTGTCCAGGGTCCCGCGGTTGCGGGTCATCGATTGCGAGTTCCGGCAGAACACCTCGGCGGGTGGCTTCTTCAATGGCGCTGCCGGCCTCCAAGTCTCTCGTGGTGACGACGCCGTGATCCAGGGGTGCGTGTTCGAGGGCAACCAGACTCAGGGCGCCGACATCGACGGCGGCGCGTTGTCGTTGAGGATCACCGAGCGAGCCTCGGTCTTCGACACCGACTTCGGGGGAAACGAGGCATTCGGAAGCGGTGGCGCGGTGCATGTTGAAGAATCTCCGGGAGCGGTGTTCTCCGACGTACGTTTCCGAGACAACGTTGCCGGCGAGCGCGGCGGGGCCGTGCACGTCGTGGCGAGCCCGGATGCCACGTTCGAGGCCTCGACCTTCGAGGGCAACGCGGCCGCCGACGGGGGAGGCGTCTTCGTTGGCGCGGGCTCGACCGGCGCGAGCTTCGCCGGCGACGTGCTCTTGCGCCTGCCGCACGGTGTGCGCGAGCTCTTCGACGCCTGGCTCGCGCGGCACCGCCCGCAGCGCCGCGAGCGAGTGCTGAGCCGGCTCCGCGACTGCCGCGAGGGCGCGCTCAACGACGCCGCCTTCGGCTCGCGCATGCGCGGGACCGGTCCCTACGCCGACCAGATCCGCGCGCTGTTTCATTCTGCGGTGCGCAGCCAGGGTCTCGAAACCCATGTTCCTCGTCTTACGACAGCGCACTTTCGCCCCACGCTGACCCGCGTCGCGCAGAACCACATGTGCGGGGGCGTAGCCCCTT
>CAYGTM010000138.1:0-6313 GCA_964352795.1 uncultured Phycisphaera sp. | reverse complement strand
ACCCAGCGGCGATACTTCCCCGGCACCTGGTGATCGAGGTAATACACAATGGCCTGCTTGGGCGGGCTCTTGCTCAGGCTGGGGTCGGCCTTTTCCAGGTTCCAGCGGTTGGCGTACCGCTTCCACATCTTGGAGCCGTCCATTTCCGAGAAGTCGCGGTAGCTGGTGGTGAAGTAGCCCACGCGCTCGTCGGCCTCGCGGGGCTTGAAGCCCGGCGTGCCCTTGATGTTGCTGATGGAGTAGTGGTAGATGGCCAACTGCCCGTTCGCGTCGGGCACCTCGATGGCGATCTCGATGTTCTCGGGGAATGCCTTGGCCGTCTTGATCGTGGCCAGACGCGAGTTCAGACGCGCGGCCCGGCGGCCGAAGAACGTGTCGGCGTTGTTGACCAGCAACTGGTCGAGGTCGATCACCGGCTGCCCGTTGGGGCCCTTGGCCACGATCGGCGCTTCGAGCAGGACGCGATCGGTGAAGATGCGCTCGATGCCTTGCTCGACGCCCTTGTCGCCCCCCGCGCGCACGCCGGTCTGGGGCTCGATGAGCGCCAAACGCCCGTCGTACTCTTTCCAGTAGACGTACAGGTCGCCCGACTGGAGGCCGGCAAAGATGTCGCCCGAGCCCATCGTCATGGCGAAGAAGTGCTTCTGACGCTCGAACCCGCGCGGCATTTCGGCCAGGAGTTGGCCGTCCTTCTCGCGCTTCCAGACGTTGAAGAAGCTCTTACCGTCGGCCGTGGACACCACCTGCTCGTAGCCCTCGCTCACTTTGTCGAAGGGGGGCAACTTGTCGCCCTCGGGGCCGGGCTGGCCGTACGCCTGACCCGCCAGGGCCATGATCGCGCTCGCGACGCCCAACATACCAAACCCGCTCATCGTCTTGCTCATGATCCGTACTCCGTGTGTGAAGGCTTCCGCAGTGGCCGATGCCAGGGGCGGTGCGCCCGTGGGCCAGTGGCCTGCCAGTTCCCCCATATCGCGGCCTGAAGCCGATCCATAGGGCCAACATCCCTGCTGTCGATCCTATCGGGACGCGCTCGGGCGTCCCCTCTTGCATATGCCGGCGACCTCACGGGCGTTATCGGTATTCTCTGGGACAACCGACAACCCTCAGCCCGTGGATTCCTCATCGGCCATCATGTGATCGGACTCTTGCGGCTGCCCGGTTATTCCTTGGAGATCGTCGGGCTGGGGTCGGTGAGCCGGACCGGCCCACAGCACCAGGGCGGCGGTCAGAGCCGCGAAAACCAGCGCCGCAAGCTGGAAATCCCGGTCCTTCGTGGCCAACTCGGTCGGGTCGTCATACTCCCCACGCTCGAGCAGGATAATGCAACGCAGCACGGCGAAGGTGGCCGGCAGCATGGTGAGCCACAAAAGGTTCATGCCCAGACGAGGGGAATCACCCATGCCGAGCGATCGGCCTCCGAACACCCAGACGAACCGAGATTCGTTGTCCTGCACATAGCCCGCGTACGTCAGCAGCATGGCCACTGCGGTCACGACCACCATCATCCTGAGCAGCTCGTCGGTGTAGACGCCCTGGACGGCTCGGGCGGCGGTGGCATCGTCGCCGAGCGTCCGCCGCTCGCCCAGGCGTTTGCCAAAGGCCAGGAACATGGCCAGGAAGAGTGTGACGTTCAGGAGCCATGTGCTAGGGGTTATCCCGATTGCCGCGCATCCGCCCAGGACTCTCAAGACAAAGCCCAAAGCCAGACTCAGCACGTCGAGCACGGGAACGCTCTTCAGCCGCAGGCTGTAGGCGGTGACATTCAGGACATACAGGGTCAGGAGCCCGCCCAGGGCCAGAGCGCCGGTCGACCCCAAAATGAGCCCGAGCCCCGTTACGCAGCCCGCCGCGAGGGCCCATAGGGCCACGGCGTAGATCTTGGCGGTGCCTGGGGTAATCCGGCCCGAGGCAATGGGGCGGCGGCGTTTTCGGGGGTGAAGCCGATCGGCCTGGGCATCGCGGAGGTCATTGACGACGTAACAGCCGCTGGAAGCCAGGGCAAAAGCGGCCATGGCGAGCACGACGCCCAAGATTTCGTTGATCGCGGTGGCCCCGCCGAAAAAGGGGCCGACCGCGACGAAGGCCGACTTGGTCCATTGCTTGGGCCTTGCCAATCTCAGCAGGGCCCTCCATGTGGGCTCACGCCAGCCCCCGGCCGTACCGATGGCATCTGGGCCAGCGTGTGGGTTTGGGTGGTCCTGGGCTGCTGTCATGGGCTCTCGCACGGGGCTTCGTTGGGGTCCAGATCGACTCTGCGGTGGTCCCGAGGGTAACAATCGGGCTATGGGGCCGGTAAGTCCAATCCCTATGGTCGCTCTTGCGTGGCCAAAGCATGGAGAGTTCGCATCGCCTACTCCGAACCGACAGTTGAGAGTACCGATGGATCTCGCCGAGAACGCCGCCATTGGCCAGCGTTCGTGCTGCCGGTGGTGTACGGCTTGCTGCTCTCGCCCATCGCGGCCTTGGACGTGCGGTACGCGGGCGGCCGGGCGACCTTTGACCAGGTGCTGTTCCACGAGCACACGATCAATGCCATGGCCGAGACATGGCCTCTTGCGCATCTGACCTATCCCGATCACTACATCGCGATGACGCCGGGGTTCCACTGGGTGCTCGCGGGCGTAGCGCGGCTGACGGATGTTGGAGACTCCGGGCTGAGGGTCGTGGCCTTGGCCATGAGCGTGGTCGTTTTTGTTGGTTTTGGGGTATTGCTGGGCAGGAAATGCGGGGCCATCATGGGTGCGGTACTCGTAGCCCCGCTGATGGCTTCGGTATATGTGGCAAACTCCAGCGCGTGGTTGCTAGCCGACAATGCGGCATGGATGTGGGTAGCCTTGCTCTCGCTGGCGGCCCTGTTATGCAAGCCCTCCGTGAGGTGGGCGGCGATCCTGGGCGTTGGGCTCCTGCTGGCGGTCTGGACGCGGCAGAACCTGCTGTTTCTCGCATTGCCGTTGTGGGCGGCATGGTGGCTGCGTCCCGCGCCCGACGGCCCCCCCGGCGGCCATCCGCTCGTGGGCATCCCGCGACGCGCGAAGAACCTGCTGCCGATGGCCCTGGCCACGCTCCCAGCGATCATCACGCTTGTCTACCTGTACCGCGTGTGGGGTGGGCTCGTGCCCCACGAGTTCCAGGGCCAGTACGACGGGGCCAACCCATCGAACTTCGCGTTGCAGTTGATGATGCTGGGAGTATTCTCGGCCTTCTTCCTGCCGGCGATGTTGGGCGTCGGCGAGGTCGGCTGGCGTGAACGATGCAAGGCAACGCTCCTAGGTGCATTGCCGTGGATCGCCCTGGCTGCCTGTCTTGGGGGAATCGTCTCGGCCTTGGTACCCACGACGCCCGACACCACTGCGGGCCGGTCGGGATTGGTGTGGACACTGGCCGACACGATCAACGTGTTCGGCCCTATTGGCCACAGCAATCCGTTGATCGTGGGAGCAGCGGCCATCGGTGGGGCCGTGCTCGTCGTGATCCTCGCGTGCGCCCCAACCAGGCAACGGTGGATCCTGGGAGCGATGTTCGCGGGTTTTGGGGTCGCGCAGGGCGCCAGTTCCGAGGTCTGGCAGCGCTATCACGAGCCGTTCGCATTGCTTTTCCTGGCGGTGGCCACGATGATT
Source organism: uncultured Phycisphaera sp. (assembly GCA_964352795.1). Taxonomy (GTDB): domain Bacteria; phylum Planctomycetota; class Phycisphaerae; order Phycisphaerales; family UBA1924; genus JAHCJI01. The sequence goes on along the minus strand of CAYGTM010000138.1, from coordinate 2,693 downwards.
GCCGTCAGCGCTCGCCGTTCGGCGTGGCGGTGGCCACCGAGAGCACAGATCGTGCCGATCGCGGCGCTGGCACTGGGCATGTCCGTGACCACGGGGGTGGTGTTGTGGCAACGCGAGATCAATCCATGGCGGCACGGAGCAAACCCAACGCCGGTCAGTTCGGGGCTGCCCGAGCCTCCGGCCGATCGTCCGTGAGGATCAGTTCCTGGACTCGATGCGTGCCCACGCCCAGGTCGTGCATCCGATAGGCCGTCGCGCGCCATACACCTGGGCTGACGAAGGCCTGATCGAGGCCCAGGAAGGGAATCGTGGGGTGGTCCGTGGCACCACGTCGCATGAAACGCGGCCAGCCGTAATCCGGGCCGATGCCGGCCTGGGCATGGGCACTGGCCATGCCTGGCAGGAAGCTTGCGATCGCTGCGGAGCCCCGGCCGGTATTGAAGTCTCCCACCACGATGTCGGCCGGTGGGAAGCTCGTTTCCCGGTATTGCTCGAGCGGGCCGGCGGCGGTCGCTCGGAACGTGAGATGGCTTGATTTCTCGATCGCTTCAAGCGAGGGTTCGACGTACGCCATGCGTCCCCGATCGGGGTCGCTGGGCCAATCGATACCCCAGATCACGGTGGGGCCGGCGTCGAGTTCCAGGCGCGCGAACATGGCTGTGCCGTTGTCGATGAGGCCGGGTTCGGTGGTCTTGGCGTTCAGCCCCAGTGAGGCCCAGCCCGCGGCGGACATGGGCGGGCCGCTGATGAACACGAACCGCCCGCCCCGTCGCGTGTGGAGTGGGATGTCGGGCTGGGTGATGTCTTCGGTCGCGAGCATCCGAACAATGTCGGCCCAGTCGAGCCGGTGCGGAGTGTTGGCCAGCACGATCACCGCCGGCCCTTCGCGGCGGAGCCCGAATGGGTCGGCCTCTCGCAGAAAGGCTTGCAACGCCTCGTCGGTGGCCTCGGTGGCGTTCCAGTGGTACACGCGCAGGGTGGTGGGGCCGGGCGTACGGAACACGGCGTTCTCGAGATGCCAGTGGTCCAGTGCGATGTGGAGCAACACGAACGCGGCGAGCACCAGCGGCCCAAGCCGGCCCCAGCGGCGGCCCTTGCCCCGAGGCTCCAGGAGCGCGGTCGTGATGGCCAGAGGCCAGATGGCCAGCAGCCACGCCTCGCCGGGCGTCCAGAAAAGCCACTGGCTCCAGTAGTGGTTGTCGGTGAAGATTCGGCCGGCCAGGAATGCCAGAACCATCACGAAAAGGGCAAGCCGGAACGTCCACGCGAACACCAGCCGGCATCGGCGAGGCCAGCGGCGCGGCTCGGGCGTGGGTTGCGAGGCGGTATCGGTCATGGGTGCGTGCAAGAAAAATCTGTGCTGAGGCCATCGGCCGGGCGAGCGCCCGGGCTGCACAGGCCGATAGGGTTTCTGATGCTGCAAGGCGTGCTGGCTCTGGTCATGGTTGGGTGCTGCCTGCTTCAAGGGTGCGGCGAGGCGGTCGGACCCGCGCCGGCCAGTGGTACGCCCGCCTCGACGAGGGGGGTCGATGGTCAACTCGTCGAAGTCATCGCCCAGATGACATACCGCACCAGCCCACCAGCCCACCCGAGCCTGCCGTGGGCTGAGTTGGCTCCGCAGATCGAGGCAGCCCGGCGGCAAGTCGTGGGATTGCCCGAGTTGACCAAGCCAACGCTGGCGGCCGACCCGCTGGCCGAGCGGATGACGTCGCGGCAGGTGGCGGCCTTGGCGGACGCTCGCCGGCGGGCGATGGTGCTGCGGGCCGAGTCGGCCCGCTTGCTCGCGGCGGGAGACCCCGATGGGGCGGCTGTGGAACTCGAGAACGTACTCAGGCTGGCGGCGACACTTTCGACCTGGGGCATGCCGACGGCGGCCGAGGCTTCGGCCGAGACGATCGAGTTGGTTCTTGACGCGATGGAACAGCCCGAGGCGGCGGCGATGACGCTGGCGCTCACGGGCGCGAGCCGGGCTCGGCTGCGGGCCGCCTTGGAACGACTGAATACCGACGACCCGGCCGGCAGGTTGAGGGCGTTGACCGAGACCACCGCCTCGAGGGTCGAAGCGATGCGCGAGCGGGCTGTTGGTGCCGATGGGCCCACGGCTGTTCGCGGGGTCGCCGGGCGATATGTGCCTGGGGCAACGCTGGGGACCACCGAAGACATCGACCGGCTGACGCGGGAGGCGTTCGCGTTCTCGCGGGCGCTCGCGGATGGGTGGGCCAGGCCGTCACGGTCGGCCATCACGATGCGTCTGCGCCAACGCCAGGCCGATGACGGCACGGGCGTGCTAGCGGTGCTGCTGGCGGGTGTGCCCGATGCCTGTGACGGCGACGCCGGATTGCGGGAACGGATCGCGCGAGAGATCGAGGGATTGCGATGAGGCTGGCCATCGTGCTGTTGTTGGCGATTGCGCCCGCGACCGGCGGACGGCAAGCGTCGGTGCCGCAAACTGATGATGGTGCATTCGTGTATGTGCGATCGGTCGATGCCGGCATCCGCGAGCGCGTCGAACTCGAGCATCGCGCCGCGCGGGCGGCCGGCGACGCTGGTGAGGCCGAGCGGTGGGCCGTGACGCTGGCACTGCTGCTCGAGATCGCGCGGGGTGCCGATGATCCGCCGTCCAAGGCGCTCGCACTCGCCGCGGCCCTGGACGCACTCGTGCGTGCTCGGGCCTGGGGGCTGCTGGAGGGTAT
>CAYGTM010000137.1:3479-6316 GCA_964352795.1 uncultured Phycisphaera sp. | reverse complement strand
GGGATACCGGGGACCGCGTCACCACCGGCGAGATCGTGTTCAACACGGCCATGGCGGGGTACCAGGAGTCGCTGACCGACCCGAGCTATCGCGGACAGATATTGGTCCAGACCTTCCCGCTCATCGGCAACACCGGGGCCAACGCGTACGACATGGAGAGCCCTCGCATCCAGGCGGCCGGGCTGGTCGTCCGCGAGCTGGCCAGGCTGCACAGCAACTACCGGGCGACCAAGACGCTGGCCGAGTTCCTGCTCGAGCACGGCGTGCTGGGCATCGCGGGCGTGGATACGCGGGCCCTGACGCGGCGCATCCGCTCGGGGGGCTCGATGGGGGCGGCGATGACGGCGGACGCGTCGATCTCCGACGCCGAACTGGTCCGGATGGCCCGTGGCGTCGGCTCGATGGCCGGGCAGAACCTGGCGGCGGACGTGAGCCCGCGCGCGACCATGCGCGTGGAGCCGGGACATCGCTTGTGGCGATTGAAGCCCATCGATACGAATGGCAAGACGTACAAGGTCGTCGCGCTCGACTGCGGGGCGAAGCGGGCGATCTACGACCAGTTGCTCAGCCGCGGGTGCGAGGTGGTGGCGGTGCCGTTCGACACGCCCGCCGACGCGTTACTGAAGATCCTCGAGGACGAGAAGGCCGATGGGCTGTTCATCAGCAACGGCCCGGGCGATCCGGCCGCCGTCGAGGCGACCATCGCGGCGCTCAGAGCCGTGCTCGAGAAGCGCAGGACGCTGCCGACCTTTGGGATCTGTCTTGGGAATCAGCTCCTCGCCCTCGCGGCGGGCGCGAAGACGTACAAGCTCAAGTTCGGGCATCGCGGGGCCAACCAGCCGGTGTTCCATTCGGCCACCGGGCACGTGGAGATCACCAGCCAGAACCACGGCTTCGCGGTGGACGCCGAATCGCTGGCGGCGGTTGGTGGTGAAGTCACGCACACGCACCTGAACGACAAGACCGTTGCCGGATTCAGGCTGAAGGGCCGACCCGTGTTCGCCGTGCAGCACCACCCCGAGGCCAGCCCCGGGCCGCACGAGAGCGACTACCTGTTCGATGCGTTCGTGGCGGCGATGGACGGAAAATAACCCGGATTATTGCGACTCTTCGCTCTCGGGCTGCTCCTCGACCGGTCCGGGCTCGGGCGCCCGCAATGGCTCGCCACCCTCGATGTATCGCTGGAACGCGTCGGCGACATCGACATCGAGCCCGGCGCGGCGGGCCTGCTCGAGTCGTTCGGCGTGGGTGCGGTTGGGTAGTTCGTCCTGCGTGACCACGATGGCCGCCAGCCAGGCCGAGGCCGTGCGTTGCACGCCGGCGTAGCGCTGCACGTCGCGCTGGACCTTGCGCCATTCCGACAGCGAATCGATGGTGTCTCGGCCGATGGGTCGGAAGGCCATCTCGGGATCGCCCGTGTACGCGCGCGAGATCAGGGCGATGCCAAGTTCGGTCTGGCCGTTGAGGACAAGCGCAACGCCCAGCAGCCGCTCGGCCTCACGATCACCTTCGTTGACCAGCACATGCTCGGTCAGAAGATCGACGGCCTGGCCAGCATCGCCCGCGTTCAGCGCCCGAGCGCCGAGCTCGCGCGCGCTCACGCGGTCGGCCTCGTTGATCTCGATGGGCGCGCGCGGGTTGACCTCGTTCGTGCTCACGCCGGTGCGGTCGATGACGATGACCGTGGGGCTCTGGACCACCTGGCGGCGCGTGGGCTCGTAGTAGGGGTCGTAGCCGCGGGAGCGGTAGTAGCCGCCATTATAGAGGTAGAATGGCGAACGGTTGACGACGATGAAGTCGCGGTGGCGGTCTTGATAGTGGCCATACCGGTGACCAGCGTGCCCACCGAAGTGCAACTTGCCGTACACGTCGCCAGAGCGCCCGCCGATGCTGATCCCGTTGTGGTATCGCGAGCCGTGTGAGCCGTGCCCGCGAGAATATCCCGGGGCGATGTTCGAGGGGCCGGCCAGCGGCGGGGGCTGCTGCCGCGCCCGGCGGTTGGCCTGGTCTTGAGCGATCATGCGCAGGGCGTTCTGGCCCGCGTCGCGGCGGGGGCTGCCCGGTCGCACACCCTGTTGGGCAAGGGCGTGCGAGGCCGTGCCGGCGATCATGAGGACGGCGAGTGTGATGGTCAGTTTGGCGGTCTGGGCGCGCATTGGGGTACCTGCCGGTGTCAGTGCGAATCGGTCAGAGTCCTGTACCGGCCGACCTAGCCTTCGGCTGCATCGAAACCGGCCGGAAGGGTGAACTCCCCGGTGAGGGTTTACCTTCCGTATGAATGGAAAGCGTACGAATCGCGCGAGGAACGCAGCACGATGGTGCCTAACGCAACCCGATTCGTTATTCTTGCTCTCGCGGCGGGCTGCCTGATGATGGCCGGCTGCGGCGTTGGGCCCGATCGGGTGTCCATCGAGAGCATCCGGCTCGCTTCCGACGGCACCGGCGGCCGGCTGAGCCACCGACCCACCATCGTGGCCTATCGCAGCGACGGGCCCACGCAGGCCGAGTTCCTGGCCACCGACCTACCCATCGAGGCGCTCGACCCGGCCCTGGGCTTCGAGGGGCTCAGCGGGCAGATCACCCGAGTGCGCCTGTTCGCCGTGCCCATCGCGGGCCGGACGCCGCTGTCGAGCGCGGCGGGCAACACGGTGATCCAGCATGTGGTGATCAACGATGGGCTGCTGGCGGTGTATAGCGGCTCGGGCCTGCTGCGCCCCAGCGCCCGGCCCGGGGCCGACCCGCTCGCCGGCACGCTGACCGGCGGCACACTGCGATTGACGCGCGCGAGCGGGGGTTTGCTCGACCCCATCGGTACGGCCCGCGTGGACCTGGTGCTC
>CAYGTM010000137.1:0-3469 GCA_964352795.1 uncultured Phycisphaera sp. | reverse complement strand
TCAAAGATGGTCAGCGAGCCGTCGCCGTCGAGGTCGGCCGCAGCATCGCCCGAGTCGAACAGGTTCTGGAACGCCAGGAAGTCGAACACGTCGAGCGAGCCGAAGGGCTCGGCCAGGTCGGCGGGCGAGCAGCCCACCGGGCCTGTATCGTAGAGATCGCTGCGGAAACTTTCGAGCGTGCAACGCATGCGGCGGGCTTGGATGGGCGTGAAGCGTTCCATACAGCGATCGTCGGAGTAATCCATGTAGTTATCGAAGGGGGCGGGCAAGCCGCAACTGCTCGCCGAACCGGGGCAACCGAAGGTCGGGTTGCTCTGCCGATTGGTATCGCAGATCAGGTCTCCCGTGGTGTCGCACCCGCTGGTGGTGCCACAGCCGCCGTCGAAGGTGTGGTACAAGCCCAGGTAGTGGCCCACCTCGTGGGTGGCGGTGCGACCGAGATCGAATGGCCGCAGCGGCGAGCCGCGACCAAAGGCCTCGTGCAGCACGACCACGCGATCGGCAGAACTACCCACGATGCCGCCCTGGGGCAGGTCGGGCACATAGCCCAGGAAGCCCGAGGCGTTGTTCGTGTAGATGTTGAGGTACCGGTTGGTGTCCCAGGCCAGCGATTCCCAATAGCGGCCGCTGTCGTTGTACCAGGTGTTGTTGGTGCTGTTGGTGATGCCGTCGGTCGGATTGCCGGCGGGGTCGACGGTGGCCAGGTAGAACTCGATGCCCGTGTCGGCACCCGGCCCGCCCAGCGAGCCGGCGATGGCGCGGAAGTCTTCGTTCAGGATGTCGATCTGCGAGCGCACGCGGGCGTCGGGAATGAACCCCGTGCCATCGGTGCGCTGGATGACATGCACGACCACGGGGATGCGATACACCCCCACGCTCGGGTCGTAGATTTCGAGAGGATTCGTGCGGAACAGCGAGCAGTCGCCCGGCACGTCCACGCCCGGCAGCAACCGCGCATCGGGCGTGCCGCAGCGGGTGTGCTCTTGCGGGAAGAACCGCGCGAAGGCGGGCTGGGCCCCCTGGGCGAACGTGGACGAGGCAACACAGGCAACGGCGCAGGCAGCGCCCGCGAAGGCAAGACGGCTCGACATGATGGAACCTCCCCAGGTACCGGACAACAGCCGAGGACCCGAGGCCCCGACGAACGAACTGGGTGGTATACGCGGCTGCGGGGCGAGTGTTTCGCGGTGTCGGCGTTTCGTCAGGACCGATAATGCACATTTGCCGGACATCCGTACCATTCGACACGCGCTTTCACGAGTGTCGAATGAGGATCTACCTGACGGGGCCTAGGTTGCTGCGAGGCGAGACCGCACGAGTTCCAGATACCGATCCGTGTAACCATCAATGGAGAATCGCTCCAGGGCCTCGGTTCGGGCAACCGTGCCCATTTCTGGCCAACGGTGGCGGTCGGCCAGCGATCTGCGGATGGTGTCGGCGAAGCTCTCGACCGATGGATCGGGCGACAGCCAGCCGGTGCGGCCATCGGTGACCGTCTCGGCCGGCCCACCCAGCGCGTGCGCGAGCACGGGGCGGCCCATCATCATTGCTTCGATCACGGAGTGTCCGAAGGCCTCGGCGTTCACACGCGAGTTCACCGCGATGTCGGTGGCGTCGTAGTACCTCTCGGGCGAATCCACGAACCCGGTAAGAATCAGGCGCTCGCTCGCCCCGTGCCGCTCGGCCAAGTCCTTCAATCGCGCGGCCACGGGGCCATCGGCAGGCCCCCCCACCACGAGCAGGCAGAGCGGCGCGGGCGGCTGTTCGATGCTCAGCATCGCCTTGAGGAAGGGCTCTTGGCCCTTGGAAACATCTCCCAATCTCGCAAGAATGGAAAAGGTGATCCAGTCCTCGTCGATGCCCAGTTCCTGCCGGCCGACCGGCTGGACGCGAGCCGGATTCCAAACGTCGGGGTCGATGGCCAGATGCAGCACCTCGGCCTGGGCTCGGCCTTGGCCGAGCGTCCGTGCGGTATAGGCGCTGTTGGCGACCGGGAGAACGTTCAATCTCGCGCAGGCGCGGTGATAGAGCCTCTTGTTCAGCCCCAGTGGGTAGCGCGTGCTGATGGGGTCGGGCATCTGCCACATCGTGGGGATGCCCAGTCGGCGGCCCGCGTGCCCAGCGATAGTCACATGCGAAGGCCGGCGGATATGCAGCACGTCCACGCCTCGCCCGGAGAGCACTTCGACGATGCGTTGGGACAGCAACTTCTGGAAGCGCCACATGGCCAGCGCTTGCTTAGGTTTGGCGAGGGCACCACCCCTGAGGTTGGGGGCCTTTTGGTCTCCGAGCACGATGACCTCGCGCCCGGCTTGGCGGAGGTCCTCGGTCAGAGATCCGTCGAGAAACGACAGGATGATGGGGGTGTGGCCGCGGTTGGCCAGCGTTGAGGTGAGCGTCAAGATGCCGCGCCGCACGCCGTAGCCTTCGTCGCCGTTGATCATCCATGCGAGTGTCAATGGTCGCGCGGCGGCGGTCTTGGTCGTTGCGTGCATGGTTGGAGGGCTCCTGATGAATCTCAGCGCCCCACGCCGGAGCAAAGAGACGATCATAGCATGTGGGACCACTTGCTCGATCCGCTTTCAATACGCGACCGAAGGCGGCGTTTCAACGTGCAAGGGTAAGGCTCGCAATCCTAAATTCGACCCCACGATGCGCTCGTGCCCGGCGCTAGGGCGGTTGGCGAGTTGGCTGGCACCGTCGGGGTCGCGGATGACCATGGTGGTGGAGCCGCCGCCGTCGACGTTCAGCGAGTGCCACGCGCCCAGGTGCAGCATGATAGCGGCGGCCTCGGCCAGGCTCGCGCCGGTGCTGTAGCCGGGCTGGCGGCCGTCGATGGTGACGAGGTAAAGATACTCGGCGCTATGGCTGTAGCCCACGAGCGTTCGGGGGTGCAGATCGGTGGCGAAGGGGTCGAGGCTCGCGTGGATCGTGCCGCACGAAAGAACGTTTCGGCCGGCAATGGCGTGGGAGACACCCGCAAGCCAGTCGGTGGACTCGATCGATGCCGCGTCTGGTGCGCCGGGGTACATGATCACGTCGAAGCCCGGCGTGTCTTCACTTGGTTCGGAGCCGAAGTGCAAGTGTGGGCCGAAGAGAATGGCGTCGCGTTGCCCCAGATCGAGATGCGGGCTGACCAGCACCCCCTGGGCGATGGCCAGGCCCGTGAGGTCTTTGGCCTCGCCCGGCAGCAGGTTGCAACATGGACCGAAGAAGTGAGTGTTGATCGCCACGCTCAGGTCGTGCTCTTCGAGGAAGGCACGGGTGGTCTGGCCGTTCGTCTCGCGGGGTTTCTCGCCGTTGCCGGGGGTGGTGACCAGTTCGAGACCCTCGGCGCGTGTGTCGATGCGTAGGGCTTCGACGACCAGAGCCCGGGGTGTGTCGGTAGCCAGTTCGGCGTGGTCGATGCCGTGGAAGATGGGCCGCCAACGGGGCGGAGCGGTGAAGAAGGGCTGGGCGGGCGGCATGT
>CAYGTM010000136.1:0-6383 GCA_964352795.1 uncultured Phycisphaera sp. | reverse complement strand
CTTCAATCTTCCCCTGCCAGAAGAACGGCAGACACCGGGCCCGACGTGGGCCGGATCAGTCACAATGCCGGCCCGCAGTCGCGGTCGCCGGCCTGATCGCCGGGCTTGAGCCCGGCACCCCCGGAGAGGCCCCTTCCAATATAGATGGGGCCCCGCCCGAGGGACGGAGAAATCGACATGGCCAACTACACCGGACCCAAGGTCCGCCTCAGCCGCCGCGTGGGTGTTCCCATCGAGGCGGTCCCCAAGCACACCAGCAACGAGCGCGTCCGCCAGCCGCCGGGCATCCACGGCTTTCGTGGCCGCCGCCCGCGCGACTACGGCATCCGCCTGACCGAGAAGCAGAAGCTCCGCTTCCACTACAACGTGGGCGAGAAGCAGTTCCGCCGGTTCGTGAAGGAAGCCAAGCGCCTGCCGGGTAACTCGGGCGACATGCTGCTGGTGCTGCTCGAGACGCGCCTGGACAACGTCGTCCGCCGCATGGGCATCGCCCGGACCATCTGGTCGGCCCGGCAGATCGTGGCCCACGGGCATGTGCTGGTGAACGGTCGCAAGACCGACCGCCCCAGCTTCCATGTCAAGCCCGGGATGGAGATCTCCATCAAGGACCGGACTCACAAGCTCTGCCGCGAGAACATGGAGAGCCTGCCCGGCCACGAGGTGCCCGGGTGGATCAGCTTCAACCCCAGCGAGCTCAAGGCGAAGGTCGTGGCGGCCCCCAAGGCCGACGAGGTGCCCTTCCGCGTGAACACGAATCTGGTTATCGAGTTCTATCGCTTCTAAACGCGGCGCAAGCCGGGGCCGGTCGGTCCGCCGGCACCCGGCAGCCACAAGGTCCACGGGCCTCAGGCGGGCGGCATGCTCAAGTTTTTGCGCAAGTACAGCAAGTGGCTCCTGATCGTTTTCGGCGTGCTGCTGATGGTGGCCTTCACCGCGCCCCAGGCCATCCAGCAGCTTGGCAACCGCTTTGCCAACCGCAAGGTGGCCAGCATCGACGGCACCGCTATCCATGTGGCCGAGATGCAGTTGGCCGAGCGGCAGTTCGCGCTGTTGCGCGAGCGGCTGCCCTCGCAGGTGATGCCCGCCGTCGACCGCGATAACACGGGCCTGCACTGGATGATGCTGCGGCGCGAGGCCGAGGCGGCCGGCCTGGTGGGCGTGGCCGGCGACGGCGCGCTATGGATCGAGGACTTCGCGCCCCAGATCGCCCGCCAGCAGGTCGAAATCCAGCTCGCCCAGCAGTTCGGCCCGCAACTGGCCGCCCAGTTCGCAAGCCAGCAATGGAACGGCATGCCCCCCGCCGACCGCCAGGCCATGATCGATCGCATCGCGGGCTTCCTGAGCCAACCCCCCAGCGGCGCGAGCGAGCGGGAGTACCACGAGGCCCTGAGCATCGCTCGAGGCGTACACCGCCTGACAGCCGGGTACTTCGAGAGCGCCCCGCTGAGCGACACCCGCGCTGTCCGTGACGCGGCCGAACTCCAACGCATCGCCACGGTCGAGGCGTTCTGGGTGGGCGCGCGCGATGTATCGGACATTGCCGGCGAACCCACCGACGAGCAACTGCAAGAGCACTACGAGCGGTTCGCCTCCACGCCTTTGGGAACCGGCGAGTACGGCATCGGCTACACCTTGCCCGAGCGGCTCAAGATCGAGTACCTCAAGCTCGACCGCACCGCCATCCTCGAAGCTATCACGCCCGACCCGCTCGAGGTGCGTAAGCGTTACCAAGCCACCACCCGCGAGCGCGAGGCCGCCGGCCAGGAAGCCCAACCCTTTGCCGACGCTCGCCAGAACATCGAGCAGCGCCTGCGCCGCGAGATCGCCGACGACGTGATCAAGGCCGCCCAGCAGGCCTTCGTGGGCGCGATGGGCGAGGCCACCCGCACGCTGCAGGCCGAGGGGCCTTACAAGCGGCTGCCCGATGATTTCGCCTCGACCCGGCCCAGCTTCGAGGCCGTGGCCCAGACCATGGTCGAGACCGTGGGCCTGACGCGATTCCCCGAGGCCCAGGGCGGCGCGGTCGTGCTGCCCGCCCCCACCATCGTGCGGCCCGAGGGATGGCTGTGGCCCTCGGCCCTGCAACAACTCGACGGCTTCGGCCAGGCCCAGATTAGCATCGGCTCGACCCAGGCCCCCGTGGCCCAGGTGCTGTTTGCCGTCCGCGAGCTACGCCCCGAGATGGGCGCACGCCTAGCCATGCAGAAGGACTTGCCGGTCACCGACATCCCCGCGACGGGCCGGGATGGCAGCGTGTACTTCTACACCGTGCTCGACGTGCGCGAGGAATCCCGCCCGGACAGCATCGACGAGATTCGCGAGCAACTTGTCGAAGAGTGGAAGGCCCTGGAAGCCTTCGAGCACCTTCGCGACGTTGCCGAGCAAACCGCCCGAAACGCCGCCACCAATGGCCTGACCGCCGCGGCGGTCGAACTCATGAACGAACTCGGCACCTCTGCGGAGGCGCCGTCGCCGCAGACCGTGCGCGTGAGCCCAAACGCCGTGGCGGATACCGGCTCGTTCCAGCCCCAGTCCATCCCCGCCATTGACGCCGAGCCCTTCCGAGATGCCGTGATGGCGATCTTCGAGAGCCTCGACCCGCTGGTGGATGTTGAGCAGACGCCCCGCGAGCAGCGCACGATCTCGGTGGCCATCCCCGGCACGCTGACGCTGGGCGTGGGCACGATCAACCGCATCACGCCGCTGACGGCCGAGGGCTACCGCCGCCAGGCCGACCAACTCGACATGATGCTCCGCCTCGACGAGCTGCGCGAGGCCCTGCCGAGCGGCAACCCGTTCTCGTTCGAGTCCATGAGCAAACGCCTCAAGCTCGAGATCATCGGCGACGACGCGGAAGTGGTAACGAGTGATGAATCCGAGCCCGACGCGGGCTGATTAGTCTTCTTCGTCATCCACCGGCATCAGGTCGGCCTGCGTCAGCACCCTGGGCAGGTCGTCGAGCGCGATCGCACGATCGATCGTAAACCGCCCCACCGCCGTCCTCCTCAACGCCGCCAATGATCCGCCCGTGCCCAGCGCCGTGCCAAGGTCGCGTGCCAGGCTGCGGATGTACACGCCCTTTCCACACCGGATGTCCAGATCGACAACCGGCCAGTCGTACGCCATGAGGTCAATGGCGTGGATCGTCACGGGCCGGGGTTCGAGTTGTACCACCTCGCCCGCGCGCGCCAGGGCGTAGGCCCGACGCCCACCCACCTTCATCGCGCTGAAGGCCGGCGGTCGCTGCATGACCTCTCCCACGAAACTCCCGAGCGCTTCACGCACCCCGTCCTCGCTCGGCGGCCGATCGACGGCCACCTCGGTTCGCTCACCCTCGCGGTCATCGGTGGTGGTGAAGGCCGACAGATCGACCCTGGCCTCGTACCGCTTCTCGCCGGCCATCACCCGGTTGCACAGCGGGGTCGCCTTCCCGCAGAGCACGACCAGCACGCCGGTCGCGAGGGGATCGAGCGTGCCCCCGTGACCAACCTTCACCCGCTTGGGTGCCCCGCCACGCCGTAGGGCCGATCGCACCCGGGCGCACGCTGCCATCGAGCTAGGCCCCAGGGGCTTGTCGATGATCAGAAGCCCGCAAATGGGCGCGATCTGGGCTTGGGGCTCTGAAGACGGTTCGTCCATACCACAGATGATTGCATCGGCGAGGCCCCGAGCCCAACGGATCGCCTTTTCGGGAGTCCGGCGCTATCCTGCTGCCCGCTCGCGCGAGCCATGGGGCCCGATGCGATCCACGGAGAGGTGGCTGAGCGGTTGAAGGCGCACGATTGGAATTCGTGTGGGGGCGTAAGCTCCTCGGGGGTTCGAATCCCCCCCTCTCCGCTTTCCGGCCTTCACCCCAGGGAGGCCGTTGCCCGCATTGCAGAGCGGCTTTTTACGCCCATTATGGTGGTTTTGTGAGTCGCTTGGCACGGCCGTGCTTGTGCCACTGGATGACGGTTCGAGACCCGCCGGGCTGGCTTCGCCCTGCACGAGGACATCCATGTGGCCTGTCAGGTCGAGAAGGAAACCAGGGCGGCCATCAGCCAGTCGGCGGTGCCGTCGAGCGTGGAGCAGTTGAAACGGTTGGCGACGCTGATGCAGGACCTGGCCGACCGGACGAGCTCGAAGCCCGCCACGAAGAAGGCGGCGTCGCAGGCCCGGGCGAAGCAGAAGGCAGGCAGCTAAGCCTCGATCAACGCCTCGACCGATCGCAACAACTTCGATGCTCGCTCGCACGCCTTGAGGCTGATGGCCTGGGCCTCCCGCTCGGCGTCGCGCGAGACGGCCTCGCCCAGCGTCGGGGCGTTGACCTCGACGTTGCAATCGCTGGCGCGGACCGTGGCTTCGGCGAGGATGGCGGCGATCTTGAGGTCGCTGAGGAGCCACTTATTGGCGATCGGCGCGAGTTGCTCGAAGGCTTCGAGCAGGCCGACACAGATCCGCTGCACGCCAAGGGGCACGTCGACGCAGCGCTGCGCGGCCTCGGGGAACGCCGCCTTGCGACGGGGATCGCTCTCATCGAGCCGCTGGAGGGCGTTCAGTTCGGCATAGGCCGCCGTGTCGGCGTCGGCCAGTTCGAGCAGTTGGCAACTGGCTTTGGCGCACTGGGCCGCCAATGCCTCGTGCTTTTGGGCGTGCTGGGTAAGATCCTTCTTGCCGGTGCTGTAGGCCAGCACCATGCCCGCCAGCGAGGCCGCCAGGGCGCCCGCCGTGCCAGCGACCGCGCCGCCGCCAGGGGCCGGGCTCTTGCGCGCGATGGCGCTGAGCAACTCGCCGAAGGGTTGTGAGCCGATGCCGGCATTGGTGGTTCCGGCAAGCATGGTCGGGGTTTCGGCGGGGGGTTCGGTCATGCATCACTCTACTCACCCTGACGCGGGGCGTTTGGCTGGCCTTGGCCGCCTTGGCGTGCCATGATGTTCTTCCATGGCGACATTCCACGCGACATCCATCATGCCCTGCGATGCCCGGGCCCAGTACGACTGGCACGCCCGGCCCGGCGCGCTCGAACGCCTGACGCCGCCCTGGCAGAGCGTGCGCATCGCCGAGCGTCGCCCGGGCAGCGATCACCCGCGCATCGGCAACGGGGCGATCGCCCGGCTGATGGTGGGCGTGGGCCCGCTGAGTATCCCGTGGGTGGCTGAGCACTTCGACCACGACCCGCCGCACGGCTTCAGCGATCGGCAGTTGTCCGGCCCGTTCGGGCATTGGACGCATCGGCACCGATTCGTCTCGCTCGAAGATGGACGGAGCGATTTGGATGACAGCATCGAGTATGGGCCGCCAGCGGGAGTTCTCGGTGCGGCATTGCTTGGCGGGAAGCTGGCAAGTGATCTTGATCGGCTGTTCTGGTTCCGCCACGAGCGGACGCGGGTTGACCTTGAACGCCACGCCCTCGCGTTGAAGCCATTGACCATCGCCATCGCGGGATCGAGCGGCATGATCGGTTCGGCGCTGGCCGCATTCTTGGCCACGGGCGGGCACCACGTCATCCGCCTCGTGCGCACGAGGGCCGAGCCCAACCCCATCGATGGCATCGAGCAGCGACAATGGAATCCCGCTGGCCATGATCTGTCGCCGGGCCACTTGGCCAACGTCGACGTGGTGGTCAACCTGTGCGGGAGCAACATAGCGAACGGGCGTTGGACCGAACGCCGCAAGGCCGAGTTGGAACGCAGCCGCGTGGGCCCGACCTCGCTGCTGGCCAGCACGATCGCCGCGCTTCCCGGAGTTGATCGTCCAAAGTTGTTCATCAACGCCTCGGGCGCGCACGCGTATGGCGACGGCGGTGATGAGCCGCTCACCGAACAAAGCGAACGGGGTGATGGATACCTGGCCTCGCTCGTGCGAAAGTGGGAAGCCGCGACCCGACCGGCCGAAGCGGTGGGCGTGCGCGTCGTCCATGCGCGGCTGGGGATGGTGCTGGGCGCGGGTGGCGGGGCGCTCAAGGCGCTCATGCTCCCGACAAAGCTCGGTCTCGGCGGCCCGATCGGCACGGGCCGGCAATGGTGGCCCTGGATCGGGCTTGACGATGCCGTTGGTGCGTTGCACTTCCTGTTGTGCCAAGAGCAGGTGGCGGGCCCGGTCAACATCTGCGCCCCCAACGCCGCGACGGCCAACGACATCGTGAGCGCCATCGCGGCGGCGGCCCGACGGCCCGCGGTGGTCGGCCTGCCCGCCGGGGCGGCCCGGGCCATCACGGGCGGCGAGATGGCCAACGAAATGCTGCTGGCCTCCACCCGGGCAGAGCCGGTGGTGCTCGGCAACTTGGGCTTCCGCTGGCAACGCCCCACGCCCGCCGCGGCGATCGGCTGGGAGTTGGGCGTGCGCCGCCTGTTCGAACGGCCATCGTCGGACACACGTTCTTCACGCGCCACGAACCCGAGGAC
>CAYGTM010000135.1:0-6426 GCA_964352795.1 uncultured Phycisphaera sp. | reverse complement strand
GGGCCGTTCTCGGCATATGGCCCCCTCGACGCCCCCCGCCATTGGGAGTTGGGGTGTTGGTTTCTCGACGCTCCCCGGAGGCAGCCGCGCATGTGTTTCAATCTTGTTCGAGGGCTCACGACGCGATCGGGTGCCGTCTTGGCGATGGTCTTGGTCGTGTTTATTCCTGTCTCGGCGTGGGCACAGGGAGATGACTACATCTCCCAGGTCAACGCCAAGACGCGCGCCATCCCCAACGACCAGCGGGCCGATCTGGTGTTGCTGCCAGCGATGGTGGGGCTGGCCGACCCGCCCGCGGTGGTGGGGGTGCTCGAAGACGGCCGACCGACCGACGCCATGCTCATGGGCCCGGGCCTGCGCGGGTGGGAAGAGGCCTCCCAGTGGGCCGCGGCCGACAGCCAGCAGGCCGTGCTGACGGCCCTGGACGAGATCACGAAGGAAGCGAGCTACCTCGAATCGATGGTCATGGCCCAGCCCTACGGCATCGACGGCGTGCCGGTCGACCTCGTGCGCGCCGGGCTGTACAGCGAGTTGGGCGACCCGCCCACGCTCACGACCACCGACTTCCGGTATCTGCCCAAACTGACGAAAGTGGCCATCCTGGCGCATGTGGAAGCCAGCCGGAGGTTGAACGACGGCGACCCGGCCGGGGCGCTGGACGTTCTCATCGATCTGATGCACTTAGGCCGGATGATGGCCGACCGCGAGTTTTATGAGGAGGTGGCCTGGGGCTACCGGAC
Organism: uncultured Phycisphaera sp.; assembly: GCA_964352795.1. Classification (GTDB taxonomy): domain Bacteria; phylum Planctomycetota; class Phycisphaerae; order Phycisphaerales; family UBA1924; genus JAHCJI01. The sequence continues at coordinate 5,686 of CAYGTM010000135.1, read as the reverse complement.
GATGATCGACGCGGCCATCCGCGTGCGCGACGTGGTGTTCGTCGATTACGCCTCGAAGCAGCCGGTGCTCGACCACGCGCAACTGACCGAGGCCATCAATCGGCTGGATGACGGGCGTGGCGGGTTCCTGTTCTTCGACCGGCTGCGTCTGCCCGAGGGTGACCGCGTGGGCGGCGAGCAGATCCTCTCGCGCATCTTCGATGAGCGGGGCCGGCCGACCGATCGCTTCGCCTCGACGATGAGCGCCCTGACGACGAGCGAGCGTCCGTTGCGTCGCTTTAGCGAGGCGGGGCTCTGGACCCAGGTGCGGGCGGTGCATGGCGACGGTTTTGCAACGCGGCGCACGCTCAGGGACGTCTTCAACGACTGGGCCCAACTCTGGACGCAGAGCGACTTCGCCCCCGGCCACAAACTCGTGCGCGAGTACGATCGGCTGAATCCGATCACCGAGGGCGTGGTCCAGTCGATCGTGCCCGAGATGACCGGCCTGTTCAACGAACGCCGCATCCTGCGGGCCGAGATCGGTGGCACGCGGACGGCCCTGGGCGTCGTCGCGTATAAGAACCGACTTCGCACGTTGCCGGTCAGCCTGGCCAGCCTGAGGCCGCGGATCTTGTCCGACCGCGAGATCGACCCATTCGGCCCGGTGCGCGACGCGCAGAATCGGCCGCTGGTGAGCGAGTACAAGTATCTGGTGCCCTTGCGTGACCTGCCGGTCAACCCCGCCCAGGGGCCCCGACCGCTGCCCATCGACGTGATCATGCTCAACCAGCGGAACTTCGGCATCGGCGTGGGCCTTGACGCCGAGGAGTTCGTGGTGTGGTCAGTGGGCCCCGACAGCGACGACGACACGGCCCGCCGCGTGCGCGAGAACACCCGCTCGAACTACGACGGCGATTATCTGATCTGGCCGCCGGTGATCTCGCTCTACCGCGAGTTCCTCCAAACCCAGGGCGAGCTGCGCTGAGGTCGAGCGGGGTCGGAACGGAGTCACGAGCCCCTCGCGCGAGCGAGGGGAATGGACGATCTCAGACCCTTTCCCTTCGCTCGCGCGAGGGGCTCGTGGTGCGGAACATTCGGCGGCCATCGTTGGTTGGGTTTCGACCACGCACCTTCCAAGTTCGATTCACAACCGAGGCCAAGCATGAGTGAGAACGGGCAAGATACCAAGATCGAGACGCTGGTCATCAGCGGTTCGGGGCCGGCCGGCTGGACCGCCGCGCTGTACGCCTCGCGGGCCCAACTCGACCCCCTGTGCATCATCGGCGTGCCCAAGCAGGATCCCGGGCCAGTGCTGCCGGGCGGCCAGCTCATGCTGACCACCGATGTCGAGAACTATCCGGGCTTCCCGCAGGGCATCGCCGGGCCCGAGATGATGGCCCTGTTCCAGAAGCAGGCCGAGCGTTTCGGGGCTCGCGTGATGAACGATGATGTCAAGACGGTCCAGTTCAACAAGGACCATACGAAGCCGCACACGCTGACGACCGCCGGCGGCAAGACCATCCGGGCCCACGCGGTGGTCATCGCCACGGGCGCGACGGCCAACTGGCTGGGGCTCGACAACGAGCTCCGCCTGGCGACCACCGGCGGCGGTGTCTCGGCCTGCGCCGTGTGCGACGGGGCCCTCCCCATGTTCCGCGGCAACCCGGTCGCGGTCATCGGCGGCGGTGACACGGCGATGGAGGAAGCCCACCACGTCAGCAAGTTCGCCTCGAAAGTTTATGTGGTTCACCGCCGCGACGAGCTGCGCGCCAGCAAGGTGATGCAGGAGCGCACGCTGGGCAAGCCCAACGTCGAGATGGTGTGGAACAGCACCGTCATCGATGTGCTGGACAAGAAGGACCCCAACTCCGGGGCCGACGTCATCCGCGCCATCGTGCTCGAAGACACCATCACCAACGAACGCCGGGAGCTCGAAGTCAACGGCATGTTCGTGGCCATCGGCCATACGCCGGCGACGAAGTTCCTTCGTGAGAGCGGCCTTGAATTCGACGCGGCCGGCTACATCGACCTCAAGAAGCGCGACAGCACGACCAACATCCCCGGCGTGTTTGCCGCCGGCGACGTGGCGGATGCCAGGTACCGCCAGGCCGTGACGGCGGCGGGCATGGGCTGCCAGGCGGCGTTGGACGCCGAGCATTGGCTTGGCAAGCACGCGCTGGTGTGATGGATGGCCAAGAGGGCGACCGGCTGTTGGGTTGAAGACGGCGTGGTTGGGCGCGATGTGGCGTCGCGCCTTCTCCTGACGTGTCCCAATGTTCCTGGAGCTGGGTTGCGCGAACCATTCTTTGCCTGGGATGGCGCGATCTCGGTCATCGAGCCATCGCGTTCGATCGCATCCAGAATTCTGGACTTTCCAGCTCGATTGACTCGGGCCATTCTCTTCGACAAGCCTCCCGGGCGGAACTGGAACCTGGAAGTTCACCAGGATGTCACCATCGCCGTGGCCGAGCGAGTTGACGCTGCGCATGGGTTCGGTCCGTGGTCACGCAAGCACGGCTGCTGGCATTGCGAGGCGCCCGCCGAAGTGCTCAACCGATTGGTGACGATCCGAATACACATGGAAGATGCCGATGAGGGCAATGGCTGCCTGCTTGTCGCGCCGATGCCAGCGGGCCGCGAAGGCGAAAAACTTTCGCGCGACGACCTGCGGGCTTGCGCAGGCCATCTCATCCCGATGCGCGCCAAGGCCGGCGACGCCGTCATCATGAGCCCGCTCACCCCCCACGCCTCGGGCCGAAACACCACCGATCGCCATCGCCGCGTGCTGCACATGGAGTTCGCCGCCGAGCAGCCCGGGCAGGGGTTGCGATGGCGTGATGAGGCGGAGATCGTCGGCACGCGCGGGCCATTGTCTGACAGCGATCACGCCTCGTCGACACCGTAGGGGCTGGTGTCGTCCCGCCGATCGATGGTGTGGCTCTTGGGAACCGGGATGCCTTTGGGCGGGGCCTTGCGGCCGGCTTGCATCGAGGCCTCACGGCTGTCGATGGTGTCGAGGCGGCCTTGGAGCTGGGCCTCGGCGGCGACCGAACGCTGCCGCTCGATCACGGCGCGGCGGCCCGAGACCTGGCTCTTGTGCCGGGCGTTCTGCACGGCCCAGTTGGCGGCCTTGGCCAGGGCGAACAGGCTCATGGCCAGCATGACCACGCCCACGAGATACGCGATCCAGAACACAATGTACAAGATGCCGATGAAGTTGACCAGCGACGCCAGCAGGATGCCCACGCCGTGGAACGCGATGAGCCACGAGGCCGCCTGGCACCGGCCCTCGGCTTCCGCATCGCCCATCCAGTTGGCCAGCGAGGCGAGCATGATGCCCAGCGGCACGAAGCCGGCGGCGGCGAGCAGGCCCACCAGGCCGGCGACGAACCCGAGGGCCGAGCTCACGCCCGGGCTCAAGTTCGGGTTCGCCGATGCGTACCACTCGGCGATATTCAGGGCGACGACGAGCAGCCACAGGCACTGGCCCGCGACGGTGGCGAAGCGCAGGCGTTGGTCATCGAAGACATCGCTGGAACCCGGCTCGAAACGATCGGGCTTGGGCCTGGTGGCCATCCACACCGCGCCGACCCACGCCAGGCCGACAAGGAATCGCAGGCCGAAGGTCACCGGGTGGGGCACGATGCCCGCGAGCGCGCCGGTGAACCACGCGGCGATGAGCGCGAAGGCGGCCATCCAGAGCCATGTCGCCAGGCGGCTGACGTACAGGATGGGCGCTCGAGACACGCCCGTGCCCCGCTTCTTTTCATAACTGATGCGAGAGTTGGGCGTGCCGCACTCGGGGCAGATGGTGCCCTGGGGCAGGCCCGTGAGGTCGTACTTGCACTTGACGCACTGGTAGCCTTCCTCGAACGTGGCCGCCGGGGTGAGGCCGTGGCCCAGTTCTCGTGGGTCGATGGGGCTCATGCTCGATGGTATGGGTTGGAGGCTGGTCGGTTGCGGCCGGCTACACGGTCTGGTGGTTGGGCTGGTCTTTCGAGTCGGCCTCGGCCTGCTTCTCGGCTTGCTTTTCGTCCTTCTTTTCGAGGGCCGAGCGAATCTCTTCGAGCAGCCGTTCGACCTGGAAAGGCTTGAACAGCACGCACTGGAGGCCCTCTTGCGAGGCCCGGACGATGCTGTGGCTGGGGTCGTACCCGAAGCCGGTCATGAGGATCACCGGCACGTCGGGCAGAGACCGGCGGGCGGCCGAGAAGACCTCGTACCCATTGCGATCGGGCATCTTGATGTCGCTGATGACCAGTTCGAAGCCCTGGCCGGCGGCCACCGAGGCTCGTAGCAGGTCGATGGCGGCGGCCCCGTTGTCGCACACGTCGACCGTCGCGCCGCGGTTGCGCAGCACGTCGGCGATGACGCGGCGCACGGCCGGCTCGTCGTCGGCCACCAGCACACGGCGTCCCTCGATCAGCGGTTCCTTCTCGGTGCTGCTCATCGCCCGCTCGACGCCCAGCAGGGCGCGGGGGCCTTCGGCCACTCGACGCATGCGATCACGGATCGAATCCACATCTCCGGCGATGCGCGCCAGACGCGCGGCCAGGTCCGGGTCCGTGCCGGTCGTGTCGCGCATCTGCTCAACGATCTGGGCGATGTCATCCAGCGGCTCGCGCAGCTCGCCCTGCATCCGCCCCGACACGGTCGCGTTGGTTTCGCAGCGTTCGACCACCAGCAGGTCGAGCACGCGCAGCGCCATGGCCAGGTGTCGGGCGAAGTGCTCGGCGAAGCGGCGGTCTTCCTCGTTGAACGCGCCCGGCTTGAGCGACTCGACATCCAGCACGCCGATCACGCGGTCGTGCAGCCGCAGCGGCACCACCATCGCGCTGCTGGCCCCCTGGAGGCAAGGGAGGAAGCGGGCGTCGTGGGCCGCGTCGTTGGAGACCTCGCTGACACCCGTGGAGGCCACGAAGCCCGCGATGCCGTTGCCCTGACGCGACGGGTACAGGTCGAGTTCGGCGGCCTGGGGGCTCAGGCCCTCGGAGATGACCAGTTCGAGCTTGCCCGACTTTTCGTTGATCAATCGGATAGCGAAGTGGTCGAAGTTCAGCAGCTTGTGGGCCGTCTCGATGATGCGGCCCTCAAGCACGCTCAGCCGCTCCATCGCGTTCTTGGAGCGCACGAACTCGGGGTCGATCGAGACCAGATCCCGCCCGGCTTGCTCGATGGCGGTCATCTTGCGGTCAAGGCGTCGGGATTCCGACACGTCGCGGATGACGGCCACCAGCCGGGTGTCGGCCACGCCCGCGCCCTCTCCCTGGGCCAGCGAGATGACCACCTCGTACCAGTTGTCCGAATCGTCATCGCCGATCTCGACGTTGCGGGTCGTGCAACGGCCGCGGCGGTCGCGTTGTTCGAGCAGCCAGGCCAGGCTGTCGCGGGCGGCGCTTCGCACGCGCTGGCCCACCTCGGGGTCGAGCGTGCGGAAGAAGGCGTTGGCCCACACGATCGAGCCTTCCGCGCCCATCAGGCAAACGCCCTCGTTGACGGCGTCAAGGAGGGCGTAGGCTCGATCCATCTCGCTGAACTCGGGCTCGCGCGTGTCGGGCCGGCTCTCGCCCGCGTGGATCACCACGACATAGGCTCCCGACGAGCGAAGCTCGGCGGTTTTGGCCTCGGCACGCTCGGGCGTGCAGCAGGCCACGCGGGCGTGCTGCCCGGCTTGCTGGCCAAGCTCGGAAGCTTCCGCCTCCGA
>CAYGTM010000134.1:0-6427 GCA_964352795.1 uncultured Phycisphaera sp. | reverse complement strand
GGTGAAGGCCAGGCTCTCGCTGTTGACGCAGAAGCGCGTGCCGGTGGGCGCGGGGCCGTCGTTGAAGACGTGGCCCAGGTGCCCATCGCAGCGGGCGCAGAGGATTTCGGTGCGGACCATGCCATAGCTGGTGTCCTGCTCGATGTTGATGTTCTCGCTGGCCACGGGCTTGAAGAAGCTGGGCCAGCCGGTGCCGCTGGTGAACTTGGCGTCGCTGGCGAAGAGCGGCAGGGCGCACCCTGCGCAGGCGTACACGCCGTCCTTTTTGTTGTCAAGAAGCGTGCCACAGAAGGCGGCCTCGGTGCCAGCCTTTCGCAGGATGCGGAAGGCTTCGGGGCTCAGCCGTTCTTGCCATTGGGCCTCGGTGAGCTCGACACGCGGCAGCGCTACGGGGCCGACGAGTTTGCCGTTGAAGTCGAAGACTTTGAGCGGCGTGGTCGCGGAGGTGGAACTGGTGGTGGTCATCGTGGAAATCTCACTGGCGGATCGCTGGGAGGCAAATGGTATCGGGCGCAGCGCGCTGGCGAGGGCCATCGTGCCGGCCAGCAGGCCGATGGTCGCAATCGTGACAATGCGAACGTTGAACGGTCGGCTTTCGAGGCCCATGCAAACTACCTCCTGGGAATTCGGCATGTGCGATGGTCGCACTTGCGGCTTGTCCAACCCTTGGGTCGCTCGGGATATTCATTCCTTGCGACATGTCCGGTAATATCCCTACCCGCGAGGCGGCGATCAGGCCATTGCGGGATAGGTGGTATACCCCTGGGCCCCACCGCCGTAGAAGGTCTCGCGGTCCCATTCGGCCAGGGGCGCGTTCTGGCGGAAGCGTTCGGCCAGGTCGGGGTTGCTGATGAACGGCTTGCCGAAGGCGACGGCGTCGGCCTTGTCGGTGGCGATGCGTTCGGCGGCGCTTTGGGCGGTGTAGTCCCCGTTGGCGACGTAGGCGTGGCCGCCAGCGTCTCGGAAGCACTTGCGGATCTCGGCGAACACCGGCTCGCTCTGATCGTTGCGATCGGCCTTCCCAAAGGCCTCGACCGTATGGATGTAGGCGAGCCCCATCGCCCCCAGTTCGGTGGCGAGGTGGCCGTAGGTATGCGCGGGCTGGTCTTCGGGATCACTCGCCCCCTCACCCATCGGGCTCACTCGGTAGCCCACGCGGCCGGGCTCCCAGACAGTCAGCACGGCCTGGGCGACTTCAAGGCAAAAGCGCAGGCGGTTCTGGAGCGAGCCGCCGTAGGCATCGGTTCGGTGGTTGGTCGATCGTCGCAGGAACTGCTGGAGGAGGTAGCCGTTGGCGCCGTGGATCTCCACGCCGTCGAAGCCGGCGTCCTTGGCGTTCTGGGCGGCGCTGCGGAACTGGTCGACAACGCCTGGGATTTCGTCGATGTCGAGCGCTCGTGGCTCGCTGAGGGGGACGAGGCCGCTGTCTTTATCGATGTAGGTCTTGCCGTCGGCTCGGATGGCAGAAGGGGCGACGGGCTTGCCGCCATCGGGCTGGAGGGCGGTGTGGCTGATGCGGCCGACGTGCCATAACTGGGCGAGGATGAGCCCGCCCTTCTCGTGGACGGCGCCGGTGACGAGCTTCCAGCCCTCGACCTGTTCCTTGGAAAACATGCCGGGCGTGAAGGCGTAGCCCTTGCCTTGGGGGCTGACCTGGGTGGCCTCGGAAATGATGACGGCGGCACCCTTCTTGGGGTCGGCACGCTGGGCGTAGTACTCGGCGTTGAGCGACCAGGGGATGTCGCCGGGCTGCTTGCCGCGGCTGCGCGTGAGCGGGGCCATCCAGACGCGGGTGGCGGCCTTGATGTGGCCAGCGGTGATCGGCGAGAGCAGAGTGTGAAGATTTGTCATGTGGCCCTATGATTGGCCACTGAGCGGGTCGGCCTGTCGGGCGGGCTCGATTTCTTCGGAAGAACCCCAAGGGCTGGTCGCTCCGCCCATAAGTTCTACCCCGACTGGTATCTGTAGACGAGTTTTGATTTTTTGGGGGCCGCATGGGCAGAGTTCGTGGGATAGGACACATCATCGGCCTGTTGTTTTGTTGCCTGGCGACATGGATCGGGGTGTCCCGAGCGGATTCTCCCCAAGTCGGAGTGGTCCGGCTGCATGTGAGCCCAACGGGCAATGACGAGCACGACGGCGGGGATGACAAGCCGTTGCGGACGCTGGACGAGGCCCGGGATCGTGTGCGCGAGTTACTGGCCTCGGACTCTCAGAGGCTGGTCGAGGTCATCCTGCACGACGGGGTGTACCGGATCGAGTCGCCGCTGGTGCTTGGAACTCAAGACGGCGCGACGGGTTGGGGTTCGGTGACGTGGAAGAACGCCGAGGGGCAGCGCCCGGTCATCAGCGGGGCCAGGGCCATTCCCGGCTGGCGTGACGCGGGGGATGGCGCGTGGGAGGCGAGCATCGCGGGCTGGCCCGGCGGTGGGTTTCGTGAGTTGTTCGTGAACGGTGAGCGCCGGCCGAGGGCCCGTCACCCCAACGACGGCTACCTGCACATCGAGAAGGCGGGCTCGGATCGTCGCAGTTATTTTTATTACGAGCCCGGCGCGGTGGATCAGGCCACGCTCGAGAGCGGGCAGGAACTCGTGTTCTTCCACGACTGGACCATCACGCGCCTGCCCGTGGAAGCCATCGACCGCGAGCGGCGGGTGATCACGCCCATCGCGCCCATCGGCAACACGCTGCCGATGTTCCACATCGACAACTGGGAACCGCACCCGAGGTACTACCTGGAGAACGACCCGGGATTTATGGATGCTCCGGGCGAATGGTGGCTGGACGAAGCCCGGGGCGTGGCGCGGTATCGACCGATGGCGGGCGAATCGATCAACACAGCGCGATTCGAGGCGCCCGTGGCGCGACGGCTGATCGATGTGCGCGGCGAATCCGGCAAACCGGTGTCGGGTATCCATTTTCGGGGTCTGCACTTTTCGCATTGCGCGTGGGAACAGCCGGCGATGGGGTATTTCGGCATCCAGGCCACGGCCTTCGAGCCCGACCGTGGCGGGCTGCCACCGGGTTGGGTGCTCGCGGCCATCCATGTCGAACTGGCCGAGAACGTGACCTTCGAGGGAGGCAGCATCGCCCACACCGGCACGGGCGGCATCTGGCTTGGCAGCCGGACGCGGGATTGCGCCGTGCGCGGGATGCATGTGCACGACATCGCGGGCAACGGGATTGCCCTCGGCGAGGGAGCCGGCGGGCGGTGGATCGATGGCGTGGCTTGGGAAGTGGCCGTGCCGAATGAGGTGGCCACGGGCAACCGGGTGGAAGACTGCCTGATCGAGCGCGTGGGGCAGGTCTACCACGGCGCGGTAGGCGTGTGGGCCGGGCTGACGGCCCGCACGGTGATCGCGCACAACACCATCCGCGACACGCCCTACAGCGGCATTTCGATGGGCTGGAAATGGTCGACCGAACCCACGCCCGCGCGTGAGAACCGCGTCGCACACAACCACATCCACGGCGTCATGCGGGTGCTTTCCGACGGCGGGGCGATCTACACCCTGGGGCGGCAGCCCGGCTCGGTGATCCTTGGAAATCTCATCCACGACGTGCCCGAGAACTCGGGCCGGGCCGACAGCAACGGCATGTTCTTCGACGAGGGCACGATGCACGTTCGCGTGGAAGGCAACACGATTTATGACATCGGGCGATCACCGCTGCGTTGGCACCGGGCTGGCACCAATGTGGTGACGGGCAACGTGCTGGTGCATCGCCCGGGGGTGGCGTTGTTCCGGATGACCCGGACGGCCGAGGACGCCGTGACCTGGGGTGAGAACACCGTGGTTGAGGCCGAGCGTTGGACGCCCGAGAACGACGCCTCTCTTAGGGTGGGGCCGCGAGAACCTTACCGAGAGCGATTCCCCTTGTGATCGTTCATGCATGGGTCGCTTGACTTGAGCCATGACGATTGGCATACTGTTGTCCATGAGCACCGCCGGTTCCAAACCCTCCACGACAGTCGGCCGCAAAAGCGGTTGGCGTTGGCGTATGGGGCGTGGTGCTCTGAGTGTTGTCGAAATGGGCAGGCCAACCGGCTGAACCCATACACGGCCCTCACTCGCACGCCGCCCCACCGTTCGCCGGGGCGGTTTGGCTGAACCCCCTCGGACGAGTCGATAGTGAATCGACCAGCCACCCGAGGACGCAGGTTCGGCCATGCAATCACCATTCGACATCCCCGCCGATCTGGATACCCCGGTGTCGGCATATCGCAAGCTCGGGGCGTTCAAGCCCTGCTTCCTGTTGGAGTCGGCCGAGAGCGGGACGCGCCTGTCGCGGTATTCTTTCATCGGGCTGGACCCGGCGTTCACGGCCCGGCTGCCCGCCGATGGATCCTCCCTGCGGGTGCGCACCGCCCAGGGTGTGGAGGAACTCCCCGCGCCGGTAGATTCTGCCGGGTATCTGGCGATGCTTCGAGCGTTGCGTGATCGTGCGCCGTCGCTGGGTCCGCTGCCGGCGGGCGTGCCGTTCGCGGGCGGCATCGTGGGGGTAAGCGGGTACGACGCGGTGCGGTTCTTCGAGCCGTTGCCGATGCCCGATGGGCGTGACGCGCGCACGCCGGTGGCGTTGTATTGCGCTCCAAAGAGCGTCCTGATCTTCGATCACCTGACACGGCGGATGGCGCTGTTTCACGCGGGGGAAGACTGGGAGCGTGAGTCTCTCAAGCGCGAGATGGTCCACGCCCTGCGCGGCGCGCATCCGCCCGAACCGGTGCGCAGCGGGCACGCACCGGCGTCTCACAGCATGTCGCAGGCCGATTTTCTCGACCGGGTGGCGTCGGCCAAGGGTGACATCCACGAGGGCGAAGTGTTCCAGCTCGTGCTGAGCATCCAGAGCACGGGCGAGGCCCATAGCGATCCGTTCCAGGTGTATCGGGCGCTGCGGATGCTGAATCCCTCGGCGTATATGTACTTTCTGGACATCGAAGGGGTGCGCGTGGTGGGCGCGTCTCCCGAGGCGTTATTCCGTTGCCAGGGTGGGCAGGCGATGCTGCGGCCCATCGCCGGCACGCGCAAGCGGGGCGAGAACGAGGACCGCGACCGCGAGCTGGAAGCCGAGCTCATGGCCGACCCCAAGGAAGCGGCCGAGCATGTGATGCTGGTGGACCTGGCGCGCAATGACTTGGGCCGGGTCGCCAAGCCCGGCACGATCCGCGTCGATCCGTTCCGCGTGGTCGAGCGGTATTCGCATGTGATGCATCTGGTCAGCGGCGTGCGGGGCGAGCTCGACGCGGGAGCCGACGCGATGGACCTGATGGCCGCGTCGTTCCCAGCGGGCACGCTGGTGGGCACGCCCAAGGTGCGAGCGATGCAGCTCATCGACGGGTACGAGCCGGTCGGTCGCGGGTTTTACGCGGGTGCGGTGGGATACTTCGCCAAGCCCATCAACGGTGGCATGGCCAGCGCCGACCAGGCCATCTGCATTCGCACGCTGGTATTCGAGGACGGCCGATACGCATACCAGGCCGGCGCGGGAATCGTGGCGGATTCGATTCCCGAATCGGAATACCAGGAGGTACGCTCGAAGGTGGCGGTGCTCGAGAAGGCGTTGGACCTCGCCGAGGGGGGGTGGTGAGATGGCGCGGGTGCTGATGATCGACAACTACGACTCGTTCACGTTCAACCTGGTGCAGTACATGCGCGAGCTGGGGGCCGAGGTGCTGACACACCGCAACGACGCGCTCACGATCGAGACCGCTCGCGCGCTGCAACCCACGCACCTGGTCATCTCGCCGGGCCCGGGTCGGCCGCAAGAGGCGGGCATGACGATGGCGATGGTCGAGGCGTTCGCGGGCGAAATCCCGATGCTGGGCGTGTGCCTTGGGTTCCAGGCCATCGCGGCGGTGTGGGGAGCACCCATCCACCACGCGGCGTGCCTGATGCATGGCAAGCCCTCGGACATCGAGCACGATGGGCTGGGCGTCTACGCGGGCGTGCCGCAGCGGACGCCGGTCGGGCGGTATCACTCGCTTGGCGTGCGCGGGGGTGAGTTGCACGCCGACCTTGTGCCCACGTCGCGCGACGTGGAGGGCGGCGAACTGATGGGCCTGCGGCATCGCACACTGCCGATCGAGGCGGTGCAGTTCCATCCCGAATCGGTGCTCACGCCGTGGGGCGGGCGGATGGTGGCGAACTTTCTGGGCGTGGCCGATCGCAATATCAGGCCGCCGTACCCGACGCGCGTGTATGTGCCGACGGCGGAGGCTGCGCCATGATGTTTGATGCGCGCGGCACGCTCGATATGCTGCTGTCCGGCGCGTCACTCGACGCTTCGATGGCAAGGTCGATGGCGCACGCGCTGGCCGATGCGTTGCTGGAGCCGGCGATGGCCGGGGCGTTGCTGGCCGCGCTGCGGGCCAAGGGCGAATCGGCCGACGAGGTTCGCGGGCTGGCCGAAGGGTTGCGCGATCTGGCGA
>CAYGTM010000133.1:1636-6470 GCA_964352795.1 uncultured Phycisphaera sp. | reverse complement strand
CCTCGGCCATTGGCGGATCGCTGGCGTTGTCGACCAGGACCAGCGTGGGGTGCAGATGGGGTGGAAGTTTGAGGGCGGCCAGGGCTTGGCAAAGGTTTTTCGCGTCACCGGGCCGATTGAAGCATGGGCTGATGACCCACAGCTTTCGGAGGGCTGGGGTATCGGCCTGGGCCGTGTGGGGCGCGGGTTGTTGGCCGGAGCCGGTCAACCGTTCCATGGGCAGCAGCGTATGGCGGTGTAGAACAAATGGTGTCAGGGGTTTGCGTGCGTCGGCCGAGGTTGCCCGCTAGCATCGATCCCCGAGGCTGCCCTGACCTGGGCGCCGCCACACCCCGCCGATTCGGCCGATGGACCTCGGCCCCACGCTCGGCGGTCGAAACCCTTACGGAGAGCAGAACCATGTCTTTGTACGGACGCGCGTTGGGTTGGATGGATCGCTTGGCCGGCCGAAGCCGGGGCCCCCGTGAGGTGTCGCTGATGGAGGCCCTGGAACCCAGGGTGCTGCTGGACGCCAGCTTCCCCGAGATCACCGACCTGGTGGACGCCGAGAACACGGTGGTGCGATTCAAGACCACGCTGGGTGAGATCGACTTCGAGCTCTACGACCAGAGCGGCCCTGATGGGTCGAGCGCGGCCCCGATCACGGTCGAGAACTTCCTGAACTATGTGAACAGCGGTCGGTACTTCGACAGCTTCTTCCACCGCTCGGTGACGATCGATTCGAGCAACCCTGACATCGACGGCGACCCCTTCGTGCTGCAGGGCGGCGGGTTCATCTTCAATGACGATGATGGGCTCAGCCGCGTGGATACCGACGAGGCCATCATGAACGAGGCCGACCCGGATCGCTCGAACGTCGAACGCTCGATTGCGATGGCGCTGATCACCAGCCTGGGCACCGACACCGCCACGAGCCAGTTCTTCATCAACCTTCGCGACAACACCGGCAGCCAGGGCGTGGGCGATATCAATCTGGACAACCAGGACTTTACCGTGTTCGGTCGCGTGGCCAACGACCGCTCGTGGGATGTCGTGCAGGCCATCGTCGGGCTCGGCACGTTCGTGTTCGCCGACATCGTCGTCGATGATGAAGGCAACCCCGTGCTGGACGGTTTCGGGAACACCCAGTTCCTCGACAATCCCGACGCCGACGTGGTGAGCTTTGCGCTGAGCGACGTGCCGGTTCGGAGCGCCCCGGCACCGATCCCGCCGCTGGAGATTCGCAGTTCGGCGTTGGAGGAGCGTTTCCTGGTCACGGTCACCAGCACGCTGGAGATCAAGCCGGCCCTGAGCGAGGACTTCTACACCTTCTTTGCCGGGTATCCCGAGGGCTACGCCAACGACACGAGCATTACCTATGTTGAACTGACCACGAACACCGCGGGCAGCCCCGATTCGTTCTACCAGATCGTGCTGCGGTACGAGAATGGCATTCGCGACGAGGTGCTCACCAGCGGCACGCTCGAGTCCGGGCGCCGCACGCGCATCGCCATCAGCGATCCGGCCATCACCGACCAGCCCCAGGCCCGCCGTTTCACGCCGTTTGCGATCGAGGTGCATAGCACCGAGGGCATGAGCGCCACGCTCACGCACAGCGACTTCGGCGCGACGCAGAGCGAGTCGTTCGTCAACTTCGCCGATCTTGCATCTCGCGGGACCGACGCGTTCAACGTCTGGGCCTTCGGCGGAGTCTCGACGACCAGGGCCGACACCGATAACGTGCAGCTGCGTGAGTCCTACCTTGTCTGGCAGAACCTGGAAGGCGACGCGGGCACCGTGACGGTGATCGTGTACACCGACGCCAGCACGTTCAGCAGCATCAGCTTCCCGCTCGAAGGGCACCGCCGCGGTGGGGCCGAGTTGCACAACCTCTTCGGCTTTGCCACCGACGGCGTGCAGGCCATCCGCGTGCAATCGGACGTGCCGATCATCGCCGCCATGAGCACCTACGACACGATCCTGAACACGGTCGGGTCGGCTACGCAGTCGGTCAATGCCTATGGAACCCTGGGCGTGATCGGCGGTGGCGCGACCGAGGGCGTGCTCGCGGGCGTGCAATATTCCGTTTTCCCGAGCGAGGAGGGCTATCTGAGCTTCCTCAACAGCCGGCCGGTCGGCACGGTGGTCCAGTTGACCATCAGCGACTCGGACGGCAACGAGGCGACCACGGGCGTGGTGCTCGCGCCCCGCGACCTTGGGGTCTACGACCTCAAGCGGCTGTTGGTGGACTTCGGCGGCGTGTTCACGCCCGACGAGTTCATTACCATCCGCTACTCCTCCGCCCAGCCTGTAGCCGCGCACTACACCGCCACGTTCGGCGACGAGACGCTGTCCACGGCGTTCCAGACCCAACTTTCGGACATCGTGGTGCTCTCGGGCGGCTTCGACGCCGGTGCGGACGGCGAGACGATCTCGCTGTACAACCCTTACAGCGAAGCCTCGAACGTGACGCTGACCTTCACCATGCAGGTGTACTTCCTGGATCGTAACATCTTCCTTCAGTTCGGGCTACTCCCGATGCTCGAGCCGGGCGAGCGGGCGGACTTTTCGGCCCGCGACTTCAACGACGTGGCCGCCACGATCGGGTTGGGCGAGGAGTACGGTCGGTACACGATCTTCATCGCCGGCCTCGCGCTGCCGATGGGCGGTGGCATCGAGAACGGTGCGGGACAGTTCGGCGTCTCACTCTCGCGCGTGGGCGACGACGGCGCGCTCGAGAGAAACTCGGCCACCATCAGCACCGGCACGTTCGCCGAGGGCACCATCCGCGACCTTTCGGACGTGTTCTTCGAGACCGACCCGAGAGCGATGGCCTGACCCGACCTTGGACGAGACTCGGATTTGATCACATGAGTTCATCAGATGGGCCGATCGCTTGCACAAGCGGTCGGCCCGTTTCAGTTCCCATCCTCGATCGAGGCCGGATGGACCACGGTGTTGGCCCCGGCCCTGCCACGCGCCAGGCGGACGACAGCGCGCCGCAGCGGCACGGGCAGCCGATGGAACACCGCGTCGAGACGGCGGGCCAGGGCGATGGCCGCCGAGGCGTGGTAGGCGTCGCGCACCGCGTGCAGGTATTGGAGTTCGATGGGCAGCCCGGTTTCGTCGATCCAATGGGCGTCGGCGCGCCGCAGTAGCGCGTTGGCCCGCACGGCGGTGTCGACGGCGTGCTTATCGAAGAACTCGCGATGGTTCTCGATCAACCGCCGGTACAGCGCCTCGTGGCGGGCCACCGCGTCGTCGATCATGGTCTGGCGGCTGTGGCGACGCCAGTTGAAGAGCGGCTCGGGCACCCGCACGCCCCGCCAGCCGCGCGAGGCGAAGCGCAGCCACAGGTCCCAGTCCTCGTAGCCCTCGGTCATGGTCTCGTCGAAACCGCCGACCGTCTCGAAACGATCGCGGCGGATCAGGCAGGTCACCGGGTGCAGGTTGGTCACCAAGAGCAGGATGGGATCCCACGACGGCACGCGCCAGATGACGTTGTTGCCCAGGTCGGTCAGCCGTTCCTGGCAATAGGCGTGGCTGGCGTCAGGGTCGGCGGCGAGCGTGCCGTGAAGTGTGGAGCAGAACGTGGGCTCGACCCAGTCATCGGCGTCGAGGAACACCAGAAACTCGCCTTTGGCCAGTCGGACCCCGGCGTTGCGTGCCGCAGGCAGGCCGGCATTGGGCTGGTGGATGACCCGGACGCCCATGGGTTCGAGTTCGTCGCAGGCTCCGGGCGTGGAGCCATCGTCCGACCCATCGTCCACCACGATGACCTCGACGTTCGCATCGGCCTGGTTGAGACATGACAGGGCGGCGTCGTACACGAACCGGCCGTGGTTGAAGCACGGGATCACGAAGCTCGTTTGCCCAGGGTCGTTGCCGGCCATCACGGGGTTGTAGGCCGCTGTCGGCCGCGTCAGGCCCTATCCTCACCCCGTGCGCGTGTCGTGGACCCTACTGGGGCACATTACCTTCGAGCTCTGGCGATACGTGCTGCTGACCACGGCCGTCCTGGTGCTCGTGACTGCCTTCGGCGCGACGGTGCAGCACTACGCCAAGGGCCTGCTCTCGGCGGTCGACACGCTCAAGTTCATGGGGCTGGCCGCGGTGCCCATGCTGGCCTACGCCATCCCCTTCTCGGGCGCCCTGGCCGGCACGCTGGCGTACCACCGGCTGGCCCAGGATCGTGAACTGATGGCCGCCCAGGCCGGGGGCATGAGCCTGCCCATGCTGCTGATGCCGGCGATCGTGACCGGCGTGGTGCTGACGGCCGCGCTCGGGGTGCTCAGCGAGCAGGTCATCCCCCGGTTCCTCCAACGGATGGGCGAGGTGGCCTCGGGCCAGGCCGCGGGCATCATCAGCCGGGCTATCGAGCGGGGCGAGGCGGTCCAGGTCGAGGGTTTCCTGCTCTACGCCGACCAGGTGTTCACCCCCGAAATCACCACGCCCGGCGTGCAGGCTCACCTCGTGCTGCTGGGTGCCCACCTGGTGAAGCTCGACCCCGAGGGCAACATGGTCAGTTGGGGGGCGGCCGAGCGGGCCGACTTGTGGGTCATGATGCCCCGCGAGGTGACCGAAGCCGACCGGCTGAAGCACGAAGACATCGGCGCGCCCGGCACGCGCGTGAGCGAGGTGATCTATCGCGTGCGCGACGCGGTCGGTGACGCCGGCCAGTTGGCCGACGGCCGCTTGGGTGAGTTCCAGGACACTTGGTACATGCCCGGCGGCGGGGGAGACAGCCCCAAGTTCCTGACCTGGGGCGAGATGCGACGGGCCGCCAGGAATCCCGACCCGCTCGGGCCCATCGACGCCGCCAGGCGAGACCTTGCGTTCCACTACGCCCTGCGCA
>CAYGTM010000133.1:0-1626 GCA_964352795.1 uncultured Phycisphaera sp. | reverse complement strand
CCCTGCGCATGGTCATCGGCCGGACCATCGACGAGCTGCGCGGCGGCGGGGCGGTGCAGATGCAAGGGGCCGACGGCTCGACGCTCGTGCTGCGAGCGGGTGGCATCGAGTGGAACGAGGCCGACAAGGCCTGGCGGCTCCAGCCTCGCGGCTCCCAGCCCATCGTGGTGGAGCGGTACCGAGAACTGGGCGCTGGCACGCGGTCGTTCGATCGCTTCGAGCTCAAGTCGGGAACCATCGAGGCGATTCTCACCGGCGACCCTTCCAATCGGGGCATGGAACTGACCCTCACGGGCGAGAACGTCCGAACGGCCCAGGCCCAGCGACCCGACGCCGACACCCAGGTGGGCGGCGTGCGCGAGGCCATGACCCTCGGGCCCTTGATGGTTCCCGATGATCCCGTGTCGGCGAGTTTGGCGATGTCCAGCACCCAACTGTTCGCCGCCGTGGCCGCTCACAACCAGCGGTGGGGGGGTGAAGACCCGTTCCTGGCCCCGCCCACGCGAGACCTGCGTGAGCGCATCGCCAAGCTCCGCAAGCAGATTCTCGGCAAGCACCACGAACGGCTGGCCCTGAGCGTGTCGGCCATCGTGCTGGCGCTCGCGGGCGCGGTGGCGGCCATCCGATTCCAGGAAGCCTCGCCGCTGACGGCCTACCTCGCCGCGTTCCTGCCGGCGCTCGGGCTCATCCTCGTCATCTCCACCGGGCAGCAGATGGTGGACGATTACGGCCCGGTGGGCCTGCCCATCCTGTGGGGTGGGCCCGTGGTGCTGGCGTCGCTGGTCGCGTGGGTGTCGCTGCGCGTCGCGCGGCGCAGGGCGTAACAGAAAGGGGGCACCCGTGCGATTGCTCGATCGCTCCATTGGCAGGCAGTACCTGATCAACGTCGTGTTGCTGCTGGCCATCCTGGGCAGCTTCATCGTGGTGGTCGATGCCTCGCTCAACCTGCACCGCTATGTGCGCTACGCGGGCGAGCACGACGCCTTTCTCGCCAAGGCGTGGGCCACCGTGATGATCATCTGGAACCTATGGTGGCCCAGGCTCATCCAACTCTTCAACTTCACGCTGGGCTTCGTGCTCGTGGCGGCCTTGGGTTTCACCACGGCCCAGATGGTGGCGCGTCGTGAACTTGTGGCGATGCTGGCCAGCGGCATCAGCCTGTGGCGAGGCATGGCGCCCGTCTTCGTCGTGGCGTTCGGGTTCCTGCTGCTTGGCGTGGCCAACCAGGAACTCGTGGTCCCGCGCATCGTGGGCATCCTGCTGGCCGACGACCCGCGAGTGACCGGCGGCGACGGCAAGATCGGCGTCACCAACCTGCCCACCACCGCCGACGCCAGCGGCAAGCTGTTCTTTGCCACCGCCTTCGACCCCGACGCGGGAACGATGGAAGGCGTCAAGATCTGGGAACGAGACGAGGTGGGCGTGCCCACCCGCCTGATCGTGGCCCAACGAGCCGCCTGGGATGGCTCGGCCTGGGTGCTCGGGGGCGGGGTCGCCCAGCCCGTGGGGGTGCCCGGCTCGCCCGTCGTGGTCGATCGCGTGGAAACCGAGATGGCCCCCAACGCCCTGGCGGTTCGCCGCTTCGCGGGGCTGGGCCAGCACCTGAGCTTTGCCACCCTCGGGCGG
>CAYGTM010000132.1:0-6510 GCA_964352795.1 uncultured Phycisphaera sp. | reverse complement strand
GCCCGAGACCATGCTGCCCGGCCCGCCCATCAGCCCCCATGCCCTCACCGAGATGCGACGCTTCGGGCTGGTGTATGTGGTCGATCTGCCCGGGCGCGATCGACTGGAAGCAACGTTTTTTGCCGACGAGTTGGTGGCGTTGCACCGGGAACTCGGCGTGCCGATGATCGTGGGCGCGACCGGCATGGACGGGCTCGCACTGACCAGCGCGCCCGACGGCTCGGTGAGTCAGGAGTTCGACGGGCTGTACAACAGCGCCCACCTGCTCGTGGGCGGCGGGCTGTCGGCCACGCGGTACGACAAGCTGAAGCTCACCATCTTCGGCGAGGTACTGCCGCTGGTGTCGCGATGGGAATGGCTCGAACAAAAGATGCTGGCCATCGGCGCGGGCGGGATGCGTTTCGATCTGGACGCGGGCCGCAACCCCGCGTGGTTCCAGGTGCCGCTGGTCGAGGGCGGCGAGATCCGCGTGGGCACGCCCATTTGCTTCGAGATCGCGTACTCGGGGGTGAGCCGCCGATTGGCGCGCGGCGGCGGAGATCGTGTCAACGTGCTGGTGAACCTGACCAACGACGGCTGGTTTACCACGAGCGACGCGGCCCGCGCCATGCACCTCAAGCTCGCGCGCTGGCGGGCCCTCGAGAACGGCGTGCCCATCGTGCGGGCCGCCAATACCGGCATCTCGGCCATCATCGACGCGCGTGGCCGCATGTCAAATACACAGACGACCCATCCCGAGGGGCCCGGCGACCATGCCGTCCGAACGGCGGGCACACGATTCTCCACGCGCACGCCGCAGGTCGTGGTGGGGGACGTGCCGGGCCGGACGACGAGGGCGACGCCGTTCTCCTCGATCGGGTTCCTGACGCCCTGGCTCGTGTTCGTGGCGGGGCTGGTGGTGCTGGCCCGGGGGCTGGCGTCGGGCCGTCGATCGGCGTGACCCGCTGAACCCCGGCACGCTGGGGTCGTAGGGTCGGGTTCGTGGCTCGGGTTCATGCTCGAATGAAGGGACGGTGGCGATGATGGGGCGAATGGGGACGCTTGCGGTCTGCGTCGGGATGGCTTTGATGATCGGGCTGACGGCCTGCGCCGGGGGCTCGGGCGGTTCGGCCGCCCCCGGCACTCCGCCAGACGCGGTGGAGCTGTCACGGGCCCGTGAGCGGGCCATTGGCGAGTTGGAAACTCTGGCGACCCACGCCGACCCGGTGATCAGAGGCAATGCCCTGGAGGGGCTGCTGGAGGCTCCCGGGCGGGCCAGCGACTGGCTCGAGCGGGGGATGACCGACCAGAGCCCCGGGGTGCGGGCCATCGCGCTCATGGGCATCGGGCGGGCGCGACGGGGCGAGCTGGCCCAGCAGGCCAAGCCCTTGCTCCGAGACCGCTCGCCCTGGGTTCGGCTGAGCGCGGCGTACGCCCTCTCGGCCAATGGCGACCACTCGGGCACGCCCGAGATCGCACGGGCCTTGCTCAACTCCGAGGATCCGCGTTTGCGCGCGCAGGCGGCTCTGGTGCTGGGCGAGCTTGGTAATCCCTCGGCCCTGCCGCTGCTTCGAGAAGGATTGTCCAAGTCCATGCCGCTGGCCCCAACTGGCCAACTGCGGCTGATGACCCTTCAGATCAGCGAGGCCATGGTGAAGCTGCGAGAAAACGACCAGATCCAGCCGATCCGGGCCGCCCTGTACCCCGCCCGGCCCGAAGATTTGGAGGCAACCGCCCTAGCCGCCCGTATTCTGGGCGAGGTGGGGGACCACGCTTCCGAGAACCAGTTGGCGCTGCTCACGGCCCGGCTGGACGAGAAGGGCAACATGTTGCCGCCCGAGGTCAGGCTCTCGGCCGTCCATGCACTTGCCCAACTCGGCCGGACGCAGGGGGACTTCATTGCCCTGGCGTATTTGAACGACCCCAGGGCGTCGGTGCGGGGCTTCTCGGCCCTGGCGCTCGGGGAGATCGGCAAGACCCAGCACCTGGGCAAACTCGAGCAGCTCATGGTCGATCCCGACCCCTCGGTTCGGGTTCATGCCTCGGCGGCTGTTGTCCGGCTGACACGACCGTGATAACCTGTGCCCCTGCCGGCCTAGTCTTGGGGCTCGCCCCAGTACTGCGGCGGGGTCGGAATCTCGGATCGGGTTTCGCCGGATTGCTCGCGGGGACTGGCCCTGGGGCAACCAGACGGGCTTCGGGGGCGTATCGACGCCCACCCCGGGGCCGCTGGGGGGGAGCTTCGGGCTACCCGTTCGGGTTCTCTTATGGGTCGCTTTGAGGTTGTACGAACGGAAACGGTCACCGGGCCAGTGACGTAACGGGCCAGCACGCACGCCGGCATCCCACTGGATCAATCGGCAATCACACGGGCCTCCTTACGGCCAATACACGGGTTTTCACACGATGCACACTGTCACCAAGTTCCTTGTCGTCCTGGCTGCGGTCGCGGGCATCGCGCTGTCCTCGCTCACGATCGCCTTCGCGGTGAATAACCGGGGCGTGCTGATCGACTATGACCGGCTGAAGACCGCCAACGAAGCGTTGCAGGCCCGCGAGCAGGAGGCGTCGGCGAGCGCTCAGGCCGAGGCCGATCGCCTCCGTCGCGAGCAGGACGCCCTTCGCCAGCAGATCAGCGCGAGCGCGTCGGAGTTGCTGCGTCTGCAAGGCGAGACCGCCGAGCTTCGCCGCGACAAGCTTACCGCCACCCAGCAGGTGACCACCCTTCAGAACCAGATCTCGCAGGCCAACGAGATCACCGGGATGCTCACCGAGTTGAGCGATCGCTTCGCCGCCGAGTTGAACGAGCTGCGGAGCACCGAACTGGGCCTGCGTCAGAACGAGATCGACCTGCTCGACCGCATCGCCGACCTGCAGAGCAACAACGAGTCGCTCACGGCCACCGTTCGCGGCCTGCGTGAGCAGATCGCCCGCATCGAGAACGACGAGAGCGGTCAGGGCGGCACCACGGCCGGCACCACCGACGTGACCACCTTCGTGACCGGCCAGATCATGGAAACCCAGCGTGACGCCTCGGGCGCCACTCTGGCCCGGGTCGATCTGGGCTCGCAGGACGGCCTGGCCCGCGGCAAGCGGCTCTACATTCTCCGCAACGAGGGCGGCAACCAACGCCTCGTGGGCCACTTCAACGTCCAGTCTGCCGACCTCCAGTTCTCCGAGGGCGTCGTCGACACCCTGAACCTTGATCTGTCGCCCCGTCGCGGCGACATCGTCGTGTCGGCTATTCGTCGCTAACGCAGGCCAGCAGGGAGCACACGCATGAGTCAATATGGAATGCAGATGCCCGGCGGGCGTTCGTCTCGCGGCCCGAGCCTTGGCGTGATCGACGCCGTGCTGCTTCTGGCGGTGGTGGCGATGGGATTTGCCTGCTTCTTCGTGTACCAGGCGGCGGCGGCGGTGAGCCCGCAGGGCCAGCCGTGGCAGATGCACGACAACGATCCCGCGACGCCGATCATCCTGCCCGAGTGAGCGGGTGGAGGCTGGCCGAGCGGGTGCTTTGGACCTAGCATCTTGACCGCGAAACCGTGACGGCTACGCTTGTCACGCTCGCGGGAGCCGCGACGGTGTTCGAGACTGTTTTTCGAGAATCTTGTCGGGAAAACTTGGGGCGGTAGCTCAATTGGTTAGAGTACCGGACTGTCGATCCGGTGGTTGCGGGTTCGATTCCCGTCCGCCTCGTTTGGAACGGCCCTGTTTGGGGCCGTTTTTTTTGTTGATGTGTTCGTGTTTGAGTGCGCATTATGGACATCAAGCATCGCGCACACACAATCGCCCCTCCATGCCCGTCGCTTGATGGGCGGTACGGAATGAACGCCGCGTGACCATCATCGCTCTGCCCCTCGTGGGCGCTCACGTTCGGCTCGACCCAACGGTCTTCGCGGATGCCGGCGAGCTTCTCGACGCCGCCTGCTCGCCCGAGACGTTCCGTTGGTTTACGCGCCCGCCGATGCCGTTCGATCCAGCGGGTATGCAGGACTATGTGCGCTTCCTGGTGGAGGATGCCGGCATCGAGCCCTTCACGCTCCGCCTTGTCGCCTCTGGCGAGGTCATCGGCATGACGAGCTATCTTGACATCCGCCCGGAGCATCGGGCGATGGAGATTGGTTGGACGTTTATTGCCCCTGGCCATCGCGGAAGCCGGGCCAATCCCGAAATGAAGCGGCTGCTGCTCGCGCACGCGTTCGAGAATCCCATTTTTCCGCCCTGCTCGCGCCATGCGGGCGGCCCGGCCCTGCGCGTGTGCCTCAAGACGCACCACCTCAACACGCGCTCCCAGAGGGCGATGGCCAAACTCGGGGCCGTGTACGAGGGCACCTTGCGCAACCTCATCGTCATGCCCGACGGCTCGAGCCGGCACTCAGTCTTCTACAGCATCACGGCAGAGGAATGGCCGTCCGTCCGTGATGGCCTCGACCGCCGTTTGATGTGAGCGAGCCCTCCGCTCGATGGCGGATGGCCTTCGGGCATCCTCGCCTCCCCACCCGCCGTACACTCTGCAACGCTCGGGGCCGTACCGCGGTACAGCTTTGGGAATGTTCACACGGAGCCGTCCACCATGACCAATAACCCATGCCAACAGACCCGACCGCAGCCCTACCGCCACACGAGGCTCAGGACAGGGCTCCGGAGCAGTTTGGCCGCCGCCGTACTGGCGGGCTCGCTGTCCTTGGCGATGCCAGCCGATGTGTCGGCCCAGGCGGCCGCCCCGACGCAGACCCAGAGCGTCAAGCCGCCCGCGCCCCAGCAGCCCAGCAAGCCGCCGGTGCTGGCCAACCTTCTGATCGCCAGCGTGGTGGTGGTGAGCATCGTCGCCGCCACGGTGATCCCCGCCAAACGCGGCCACCAGGACTGAGTTCCAGTTCCCCAATTTATCCACACGGAGCCTCACGATGAACTCCACGACACCAACCAGCACACGCAAGGCCAGATTGGCCGACCCGCGCGTGGCCCTCGTCGCCCTGAACGCCGCGCTGCTGCTGGCGCTGGGCGCTGTCACCCTGGCCCCTAGCGCGGCGGCCCAGCAGGGCCAACGCCCGCGGGGCGAGTACATGGTGCTCGGCGGACAGATGACCGGTTCGCCCAGCAGCGCGGTCCACGTCATCGACACCTCCAACCAGGAGATGGTCACCCTCAAATGGGACCAGTCTCGCCAGGCGTTCGAAGGCATCGGCTTCCGGAACTTGCGCTTGGATGCGCAGGGCCAGGCGGGAGGTGGACGATGAACAACTCCCACACCAACCCAATCACAACTCGTCGCGGCACCATCCCCCTTCTAGCCAGCGCCCTCGTGCTGGTGGGCCTCGTGCTCGTGCAGGCCGGGCGCTCGGGCGAAAGCTCGCCCGTGTCTCCGGCCACCGCGCTCGCCGAGATGGCGGCGGTCGGCGGCGCGTACTCGGCCATGACCACCCAGGGCCAGAGTTCCAGCGAGGAGCTCCTCTACGTGCTCGACCAACGGGCCGAACGGCTCATGGTCTATCGCGTCGAGAACGGCCGCGAGTTGTCGCTGCAACGCAGCGAGGATCTGGCCCAGGTGTTCGCGCAGGCGCGCGCAGCGGCAGGCGGTGGCGGGCGCTAAGCGTCCGGCCTTATGCCCATCGTCCCGCTCCCACAGTTCGAGAAGGACCTCGCCGAGTACACCGACGAGCAGGACCGCCTCGCGCGAGAGAAGCTGACCGCGCCCAAGACGGTCGTGTGCCGCTTCGGCGCGATGAAGCTCATCGGCGAGTTCCGCTACACGCTGGAAGCCACCCCCGGCTGCGGCAGCAAGCTGGTCGCCAGCACCTTTCGGGGCACCGAGCTGGGCGAGATGCTCACGAGCACCTGCCCCAACAGCGGCTGCGGCAAGAGCATCAGCCGTAAGGAGATGCTCGAATACATCGATCACTCCGGCGGCCGAGACTATCCGTTCTATGACAAGGGCCGCATCCTTCGCATCGCCACGCCGCAGGACATGGACGCCCAGGCCGCGCTCGAGCAATCGGCCCACGAACTGAAGCTCCGCGCCCGCACCGTGGCCGACGAGATCGGCCTGAGCATCCGCATCGTGCAGGCCGAGGGCATCCTGGGCGGCGAGACGCTGACGTACTACTACCTGGCCGAAGGGGGCGAGGGCCTGCCGCCCGGCCAGCAGCCCGCGGGCGTCCAGCACCCCCACAATCGCGGCCCCGACCCCAGGCTGCAAGCCGGCAAGCTGCGCGACGCGTTGCAACGAGAAGCGGCCGGAGGCACCCGCGTCGAGGTCCGTCCCGTGGGCGCGCGTGACGAGGCCCGCCTGACCGCCGACTACGAGCGTTGTGGCCAGCACTGTTGCTGCACGAACTTCTTGAAGGTGCTCAAGCCCGTGCCCATGCGGGCCGCCAAGCAGCAGAAGGCCACGCTCGACCCGCTGAAGATCTCGGGCCGCTGCGGCCGGCTGATGTGCTGCCTGCGCTACGAGGACGAGAGCTACCGCGAGCTGGCCGCGCGCCTGCCCCACCGCAAGACGCGCGTGGGCACCAGCGAGGGCGTGGG
>CAYGTM010000131.1:0-6511 GCA_964352795.1 uncultured Phycisphaera sp. | reverse complement strand
CGTCGAAGGCGTTCTGGAAGGCGAGGAAGTCGAAGATGGTCAGTTCGCCGTCGGCGTCGAAGTCGGCGCGGCAGGCTACGCCGATTGGGAAGGTCCAGACAATACGCTCGGGGTACTGGCCGGGTTCGAGTTCGGTAACTTCGACGGAACCGGAGTCCTCGTAAACATTGAATCCGTTGACAAGGGGAACTTCGACCGTTAATTCCCGTGGAGTTAGGTCTCGCGTGAAGAACTCGAGCTCGCAAATAGGCAGTGGGTTGGTCTCGTCGCCGAATGCGCCGATGGGCGGGAAGTGGAGCTGTCCAAGGACAACGTTGCGATAGGTTGCCGGTGGCACATAGACTCCCCATCGCGATTCCAACACGAGCGCCTCAAAGCTTACATGCTCGGCAGTCTCGACGATGACATCAAAGTTCGTGCTTGCAAACAAGTCGGCAAAATCGTTATCGATCCATGCCGAGATAGTAATCCGGACGGTTTGGCCATCATCGGTCAATTCGAGCTCGTGGCCAGCGACAAGCGTGGCAACATGGTCTTGAGCCTGGCACAGTGTCGCTGCCGAGGCGATCAGTGCGCAGATGAACCGGGTGAAGCTTGAGCGTGTCATACTTTCCCTTTCTCGTTATTACGGGCAATAGGTGGGATGTGTGATCCCACGCGCGGCGAACACGTCGCAGATCTTGGTCTGGTTCGGCGTCCCGTCCGCGAGCGTGTTGTTGTCGTCATCCGCAGTCAGAACCTCGACGATGGTCGTCGAGTCAGCCGCTTGCCCGTCCCCGCATGGCCCAGAAATTGGGCCGGGACGCTCGAATGGATCGCAAACGAGCGTCCAATCGACATGCAGATCCTGCGTGTAGGAAATACCAAGTTCCTGGATGAGGTCGTACCAGATGCCTGACAACAACTCCCCACGAAAGTGCGGGAAGCCACCACACATCGGGTATGTTGCTCCCGCTGTCCCCGGTGATCGGAGATGATTTCCAGGCCCGTAAAAATCCTCGCCGACGATTCCAGTATCGTACATCACGACAATGAGCGTGTCGCCAAAACCCTCGCCCCACGCGCCTTGACTTTGACCACCCAAGAACTTGTTCGAATAGCTGTGAGCGAACTCGTGGCCAAAGAGCGAGCGATAGCAGGAGGGCACGCAAGTCCCAATCGTGTCCGAGCCGGCGGGCAAAAAGAAGATCACGTTACCAGCACTGCTATAAAATGCGCCGCAAAGACCTGAAAAAGACGAGTCGATCCAATAAGGCCAGACCAGAAGATCGGGAAGAGTGATGCTGTTGGCGCGGCTCGTAAAGTACTCGCTCGCCTCGAATGCGAGCACATGCCCATTTGCCACGGCCGTGTCTTCGATGCTGAATGGCGTACCGGCCGAGGCGGCGTTGAACGTGAGGTCAACCATCGCGGGCAGCGTGGATGCGGTCGCGGTGATTGTGACTGTCGGAGTGGTCGTGGTAATGGGATGTTGGACCTTCCATGTCGGTCCTTCGAGCCTGGCATCCACGGTCACCGGTGTGCCGAAGTTCGCGGTGAGCGAGTACTCGCCTTGGTCATCGGTGAGGTCTGAGACGTTGTTGGCAGCCACCTCGACGGTGGCATCTTCCAGATCGACCAAGGTCGGCGGGTTCGAGGCCTTGTTGGGCTTCAAACCTGGGGTGGTATAGCCATCGACCGTGCCATTGATCGTTGCCGCGCTCATGCCAGACCGGACCCCGAGCACGCCGCCGGTCTCCGCATCGATGAAAAAGTAGTTTGACGCAGCTGCCCCCATCAACCCGGCCGAGCCCAGAACCTTCCACGCGAGCCGGGCCTCGTCGCGGCCGAGTAGTTCGTTGGCATGCACCGTCAACTCGGGCTCGGACCAATCTTCGAGGCCCTCGGCATCCCGGTGGGCTTGCGCGATTATTCTTGCCGGACCGCTACCGTAGACGACATCGCCCAAGTCATCCGCCCCGAGTGGTGCCGTGTTGCACCATGCCATGACCGGCTGCCACAGACCCTCGTTCAGGCGAACAACCACACGGCCGGTACCACCATCGACCGCGACGCCATCGATACGTTGGTCGAAGCGGATGACCGACACATCGTCGGCGGCCTGGATGGTCCAGTCGAGGTCGTAGTCGAACCCCTCGGCACCGAACACCTCACCCCAGAGCAGCAGCCAGTCTTCCGCCGCTTCTTCGGGCGTTTCGGCCCCGCCGCTCATCGGCTGGCCAAACACCGATCGGACGTAGCCGTCCCTCCACGAAGCCTCAACACCTGGGTATGCAGTTCGCAGATCGCCAAAGGTGTCCTCGCTCAGCTGGCGGTCAGCGAGCACTGCCCCCCCTGCAAGCCGAATGCCGAACTCAGCACGATCCCGATCCCCACGATTCGATTTTGTATTGCCTGCATCGCGTGTTTCTCCTTTTGGTTCGCGAGCAAGGACATGGATGGGCGGGGACCACGGAACACACCCGCCGCATGGTCCAAGATACCACAAATCTCGATCCCGGTCAAGAGAATATACCCTATACCAAATAAAAACCGACAACACCTCCCGCCAGCGCAATCTGGCGGTCACGCACGGTTTTTACTCGCCCTCCACAGACTTTCGGCCCCGCACGCCGATAAGGTTGGGTTCAGCCGGCGGTCGCCCACGGAGGGCACGCCGCCGGTCCTGCTGGTTTTCGCATCGGCGTTGGAGGATCCAAGGCATGCCCATGTGCGTTTCGCTTCGTGATATGACCGCTCGCGTTCTTCCCCTGGCCCTGCTGCTGGGCGTGGCGCTCGCCACCGTCGGCTGCGCGAGCAATGGCCCGGGCCCGGACGACCCCCTGGTCATGGAAAACCAGGAGCTGCGTCGCCTGAACGACAACCTCAAGATCGCGCTGGACGACGCCGAGGCCCGGTATCGGGCGCTCGACGATCAGAACCGCCAGTTGGCCAATCAGATGGCCGCCCAGCCTGAGCCCGCAATGGGCGACACCGGCTTCGAGGGCCTGGGCGCGGGCGTCAGCCGCCGACCGGGAGAGGTCGTGGTCGACATCGCCGGCGAGGTGCTGTTCGACTCGGGCTCGGTCACGGTGAAGCCTGCGGCGCGCGGCGTCCTCGACGGCGTGGTGCGGGTCATCCAGCAGCGGTACCCGGGGGCCGAGATCCGCGTCGCGGGGTACACCGACAACGACCCTATTAAGAAGAGCGATTGGAAGACCAACGAGCGGCTGAGCGCCGAGCGCGCCATGGCCGTCGAGAGCTACCTGGTCTCCAAAGGCATCGACAACAACCGCGTCCACTCGGCCGCCTACGGCCCGGCCAAGCCCAAGAGCAGCAAGCGCGAGAGCCGCCGCGTCGAGATCATCATCCTGGAATAGCCGCCTCGTCGTCCCGCCATCGCGCCGCGTCGAGCACCATCGCTCGCAGCGGCGTTTGTTCTTTGGCCAGACGCATCTCGAGCCGGGGGCGAGCCACCGGACAAGGCCATGGCCCGATCCCCACGCGGGCGAGCTTGGTCCAGTCCTTTTCGGTCACCAGCAGGGCGTCCATGCCATCGGCGGCGCGGCGGAGGCGGTCGATGGTGGCGGGCGCGTACGGATCGTGGTCGCGCAGCACGAGGGTGCTTGTGGGCGGGCCGAATGCGGACGCCGCCTGATCGATGAACGCCCGGGGCTTGCCGATGGCGCACGCCAGCGCGTACCGGCGGCCCTTGAGCCAGGCGAGCGGTTCGGTGCGATCGGCAACACGCAGCCCGTCCCAGACATGCGCGGCGTGGGCAATGACCAGATGGCCGAATCGCTCGCGGAGTTGGCGATCGATGCGGGCAAGGTCGCTCGGTTGCGCGCGATCGGCGTGGGTGAGCACCACCGCATGGGCGCGCGCGAGGCTCGAGACCGGCTCGCGCAGCCAGCCCGCGGGCAGCAGGCGCTGGGCGAAGGGGTTCTGCGTCGCGTCGATGAGCACGATGTCGAGTTGGCGCGCCAGGCGACGGTGCTGGAAGCCGTCGTCGAGCACCACCACGTCCACGGCTTCGCCCTCGGGCGAGGCAAACAGGTGCAGCAGGTGCTGCACGCGGTTGCCGCCCACGGCCAATGGCACGCCTGGCATGGCGGCGCGGTGCAGTTCGGCCTCGTCGCTCAGGCCGTCCTTCGAGGCGTACCCGCGCAGGGCGACGGCCGGGTGGTGGCCCGCCTCGAGGAGCCAGCGGCAGACGAGTTGGACGGCGGGCGTCTTGCCGGTGCCGCCCACGCTGAGATTGCCCACGCAGATTACCGGGCGATCGAGCGTGATACTCCGGCCGCTATGCCAAAAGGGTGAGCCCTTGGCCCGTGTGTCGAACTTCGCGTTGCGCTGGGCCACGACGCGCGCGTATACGCGCTCGGCCAGCGGCGCGAGCGGGCGCAGCAGCGCGGGCATCGGGCCATGGTTACCGGTCATCGCGGTCCTTTTGCTCGGTGACCATCTGCTGGCGGAGTTGGTGGCCCATCGAGCGGCTGAGTTGGCGACGGTGGATGCGCGCGATGCGCAGGTTGTTGGCCATGTCGACCACAGCCATCGTGACAACCATGCCCAGCAGCAGGATCGCCACCGCCCAGATAAGCGCGAACCGCCGCGGGCTCGACGGCGGCACCACCGAGAACGCGATGGTGAGCACGGGCGTGGTGATGAGGATCAGCCAGCCGTTGGCCGTGCGGATGCGACGCCGGCTCTCGGGCATGTCGGCCCCGCGCATGGCCAGCAAGTGGGCCGCCACGACCACCAGGGTGAACATGGCCATGGGGCCCGAAACCCAGATCGGCACCAGCCCGTTCATGCGCGGGGCCGCCATTGGACGGTGTGCGCGAGCCAGTCGGGCAGCCTTCGCGTGGGCAGGCCCACCACGGTGTCCGGGTCGCCTTGCACGGTGATGGGCCAGCCCTCGGCCACGCGCTCGGTCAGGTTGTACCCGCCCGCTTTCCCCCGCCAACCGTCGGTCATCAGGTAGCGGTCGATGGTGTCTTCGTAGATGACGCCGAAGGTCACCAGTGCGACATCGGCCACGAGCAGGCGGTTGGTGTGCGGGGCCATGGGGTCGATCAGTGCAACGCCGGTGACGACGCGCTGCGTCTGGCCGACCATCGACCGGAGCATGGCGCGGGCGCGCGCCTCCGTCGCGGGCTTGCCGATGATGCGACCATCGAGTTCGCACGCGGTGTCGGCACCCATGACGATGCCAACGGCGTCGGGCGGCAGGGCCTCGACGGCGGCGCGAGCCTTGAGATAGGCCATCGAGAGCGTCCAAGTGAGCGCGGTCGCGCCCGGAGGCGGGGTGAGCTGCCCATCGTCGACGATCGACGGCACGAGAGCGAAGTCGCAGTTGAGTTCGGTCAGGATCTGCTTGCGCCGTGGGCTGCCGCTGGCCAGCAAAATGCGGACGGGAGGCATCGCCGACCCGAAGGCGTCAGCCGCTACCCTGCCGTCATGCGTGCGCATCTGGTCCAACTGGACATCGTATGGGAAGACCGCGAGGCCAACTTCGCCCGCGTCGAACGGCTGCTGGACGGCGTGGATGTCGAGGCGAGTGATCTGGTGCTGTTGCCCGAGATGTTCGATAGCGGGTTTTCCCTGAATACCGAGACGACGGCCGACGATGGCACCACCCAGGCCTGGCTGGCAAGGCTGGCCGACGACCTGGGGGCGGTGGTCATGGGCGGGCGAACGGTGGGCGGGTGTGCCAATGGCGGCTGCGACAAGGCCACCAACCACGCGACCGTGTTTGCCCCGGGAGTCGACGGCGGCGAGCCCCGGCTGCTGTGCGACTACGCCAAGATCCATCCCTTTACCTATGGCCGGGAGGGCGAGAAGTTCGTGGGCGGGCGGCATGTCGAAACCTTCCGCTGGGAGTCGGGCGGCGAGGCCCTGACCGTGTGCCCGACGATCTGCTACGACCTCCGCTTCCCCGAGCTCTACCGCATCGGGCTCCAGAAGGGTGCCGACGCGTTCACCTGCATCGCTAACTTCCCCGCCGCCCGCCAGAGCCACTGGCGGGCCCTTGCCATCGTTCGGGCCATCGAAAACCAAGCCTTTATGCTCGCCGTCAACCGCCGGGGCAATGACCCCCACCTGGCCTACGCCGGCGGCTCGATCGCCGTGGACGCCAAGGGCGAGGTGATCGGCGAGTTGGGCGACGAGGAGGCGGTGCTGACGGTGGATCTGGACGTGGCGGCGTTCAGGGCCTGGCGGGCGGAGTTTCCGGCGTGGCGGGATGGGCGATTGATGGACTCCGCGAAGGCCTAACCCGTCGACCGCACCACACATGGCGTGCTGGCCGACCTGGTGATGTGGGTGTCGCAGCCGGATGTGACCGTGTTTCGAGAATCTCGCTGGCCACACGGTCTTATCGGCCCGGGTCGGCGTGCGGGTATTCGGGGAAATGCCGAACCTGGCGCGAACTTTTGGCCATCGGGTGCGAATCGGACCGCCGGTGGGACCAGGATCTTCGCTTGTGGTGCCAAGCCGGCTGGGCCGGCGGGCCCGGGGCGTCGATACC
>CAYGTM010000130.1:0-6568 GCA_964352795.1 uncultured Phycisphaera sp. | reverse complement strand
CCACCCCGCGCTCCGAGGCGCCCATTCCCACCGACCTGCGCACCGACACCACCACCAGCGGCGACGTCGTGCTCACCTTCAAGGGCTCCAAGGCCGGCGGCGTGGTGTTCGAGGTGCAGCGCCAGCTCGTGCCCATCGGCGAGTTGCCCGGCGCCTGGCAGCCGCTGGGCACCATCGGCGCCAAAGAGTTCACCGATCAGAACGTGCCCAACGGGCTGGATTGGATCGGCTACCAGGTGGCCACCAAGCTCACCAACGGCGTGCTCAGCGATTGGAGCGACCGCAAGGACTTCAACTTCGGCAACGCGGGCAACCAGATCACCCCGCCCCAGCAGCAGAGCGCCCTCTCCGGTGAGCCCGATGGCGGCGAAACGCTGACCATCGAGGACGCCCAGGCCCTCAAGGACGCCCAGACCGCCAAGGGGGCGGGCAAGGCCGGCTGAGCCGGATCGACCCATCAACCCAACTTCAACGGCCCGGGACCACGCCGTCCCGGGCCGTTCTTGTTTGGGCCCGTTCTTGTTTCTGATGGTTGACCCGGCCACGCCCGCGGGCTTCACTGGCCTGTGCAGGACGCCCAGAGCCCATCCCAGCCGCCGCCCACTCCAGCGCCCACCCGCGCCCCCGCCAAGCGGCCCATCCTCTTCACCGCCTTCGAGCCCAGCGGCGACGACCACGCCGCCCCGGTGATTGCCGAGATCATCGAGCGGGAACCCGGGCGGCCGGTGTACGCCTGGGGCGGGCCCAAGATGGAGGCGGCCGGGGCGGTCGTGGTCGAGCGGACGGGCGAGAACGCCGTGATGGGCATGCCCGGGCTGGCCAAAATCCGCGAGCACAAACAGATCAACGCCCGCATCCGCCGGTGGATGGCCGCCCACAAGCCCGTGCTGCATGTGCCGGTGGATTCGCCCGCGGCCAACTTCCCCATCGCGGCCATGGCCAAGGCCCAGGGCACCGGCGTGGTCCACCTTGTCGCGCCCCAGGTGTGGGCGTGGGGGAGCTGGCGGGTGGCCAAGCTGCGGCGGCTGACCGACCTGGTGCTGTGCCTGCTGCCCTTCGAGGAGGGCTGGTTCACCACGCGGGGCGTGCCCGCGCGGTTCATCGGGCACCCGCTGTTCGACCACGAGCTGGACCCCAAGCGGGTGCTGGAAGTGGCGCGGACGCTGCCGGAGTTTTCCGGAGGAAGGGCCGAAGGCCCGTGGCGGATCGGGCTGTTCCCCGGCAGCCGGCCGAGTGAGCTCGAGAAGAACCTGCCGCTGTTGCTTGGGGCGTATCGGGAACTGGCCGCGTGCGAGAAGTGCCGGCGTGAAGGACGCGCCCCGGTGGCGATGGTCGTGGCGGTGAACGACTCGGTGGAGCAACGCCTCCGCGAGCTGGCCGACCGGCACGGCGGCGTGCCCGAGGGCATGTCGTTCATTGCGGGCGATACCGATTCGGCCGTGCGCTGGGCCGAGATCGCGCTGGTGGTCAGCGGGACGGTGACGCTCCAGATTGCCCGACAGGCGCGCCCGATGGTGGTGTTCTACAAGTCCAACGAGTTCTTGTACAACCTGATCGGGCGGTGGATCGTGTCGACGCGGTACTTCACGCTGCCCAACCTCATCGCCGGCACGAACGTGGTACCCGAACTGGTGCCGCACTTTGGTGGTGCCGAGCCCATCGCGATGGCGGCCCGTGGGCTGATGATCGACCCCAAGGCGATCGCCGAGCAGGTCCAGGCGCTGCGGGATATCGCCGGCCGGTTCGACGGGCTCGAGGCGTCGATGGCGGCCACCGATGCGATTCTGGAGCAGGCGGCCCGGCGCGAGGCCTGAAAGCGTTACGCGGCCGTTGCGCACCAACGGGCGGTTCGGAAGTATCACTATACATGCGGGCGTGATTGTTCGGCCGCTCTGGAGGTGATCCGATGCCGCGACTTCTTGGACGTGCGGGAACTGGACGGATTCTCGGGCTGGCCTTGGTGGTGATGACCGGGATGATCGCAATCCCCGGCTCGGTGGCCCTGGGGCAGGTGCCCAACGACGATGTTCCGCCCGGGGTCAACCTGGTCGTGCCCCAGCGGCGGGTGTGGCTGCCCGGCGAGGTCCGCTCGCAGGTCGAGATCCGCAAGGTCGAGGTCGTGGCGAAGTCGACCGACCTGGCGGCCAGCACGACCATCCGTCTAACACTGTTCAACCATGGCGGGCGGATGGCCGAAGCCCAGGTGCTGCTGCCGGTGCCCGATGGGGCGGCGGTAGGGGCGTTCACGCTCGAGGGATTGGGCGAGGATGGCATCGCCAGGATCATGCCCGCCGACGAGGCCCGCGCGATCTACAACAAGATCGTGGCGTCGATGCGCGATCCGGCGTTGCTCGAGTTCGTGGGCACCAGCCTGGTGCGCTCGAGCGTATTCCCCGTGCCGCCGCAGGGCGAGCAGGTGGTGAGCCTGACCTACGACCACGCGCTCGAAGCCGACGGCGATCGGATGGAGTATGTGCTGCCGCGCTCGGCGGAGTTGATGTTGCAAGGCGCGCCGTGGTCGTTCTCGATGACCATCAAGGGCGCGCGGCCGATCGCCACGGTGTATTCGCCCACGCACGACATCGCCACCGAGAAGGACAGTTCCACGAGCGTGAAGGTGTCGGTGACACCCGAGGCGTTCAGCGGCACGCCGGGGTCGATGCGCCTGGGCTGGCTGCGCGAGCCGCTGGAAGCCGGGATGCTGGCCAGTTCGTTCCTGGCGTACCCCGACGCCGACGGCGGGGGATACTTCATGCTGGTGGCCGGGCCGCCCGCCTTGGATGGCGATGCGCCCAAGGCCAAGCGTGAGGTGACGGTGGTCATCGACAAGAGCGGCTCGATGCGCGGCGAGAAGATCGAGCAGGCACGCGAGGCGGCCATCCAGGTCATCGCCGGTCTTGCACAGGGCGAGTTCTTCAACATCATCGCGTACTCGGACACGATCGACAGGCTCAGCGAGCAGGCGGTCGTGAAGACGGCCGAGAGCCAGGCCGAGGCCATCGCGTTCATCAAGGGCATCAACGCGGTGGGCGGCACGAACATCCACGACGCCCTGCTGGCGGCGATGCGCACCGAGCCCGCGCAGGGCGTGCTGCCGATGGTGATCTTTTTGACCGACGGCCTGCCAACGGTGGGGGTCACGCAGGAGACCGCGATCCGCGAAGCGGTGGCCGACGGTAACAGGCACGAGCGGCGAATCTTCGGGTTTGGTGTTGGCTACGACGTGAACGCGCCGCTGCTGACGGCCGTGAGCCGGGAAACTCGTGGCGCGCCGACATTCGTGCTGCCGCAAGAGGATGTTGAAGTGAAGGTCGGCCAGGTGTTCCGGCGGCTGACCGGCCCGGTGCTGGCGTTGCCCACGCTCAAGGCCGGCGAAGCATCGCGCGTGCGCGACATGTTGCCCGGCGAGCTGCCCGACATCTTCGAGGGCGACCAGCTCATCGTACTGGGGCGATACACGAACGAGGACAAGCCGCTGAAGTTCACGCTGTCGGGCCAAGGCAGCCGGGGTGAGCGGGCATTCGAGATGAGCTTCGATCCCAAGCGCGCGAGCGTGGACCATTCGTTCGTGCCGCGGTTGTGGGCCCAGCGGCGGATCGCCCAACTCGTGGACGCGGTGCGGCAGTCTGGTGCCGATGGCAAGGGCGAGGTAAGCGACGAGCTCATCCAGGAGATCATCGCGCTGAGCACTCGGTGGGGCATCCTGACGGAATACACGTCGTTCCTGGCCATCGAGGCGGGCGTGGATGGTCGAGCGCAGTGGGCCATCGGTGGCTTCCTCGCGGATGCCGCCGGTGTGGAACGGCTCGAGTCGAGCTTCTCGAGACAACAAGCCGCGCCCGCCGAAGCCGACCCACAAGTGGGCGTGCGCACACAGTTCCGCACCGCCATGGATGAACGTACCGGCGTTGACGGTGTGCAACGGGAAGCCATGAACCAGCAGAGCATACAGGGGAAGTCCGTCACCGCCAACCGCATGAGGACCGCCGGCGGGGCCCAAGTCATCCTCACCGGCATGCGTCAGGTCGCCGACCAGACGCTCTTCAGCCGCAACGGCCAGTGGGTCGACTCCTCGCTGCTCAAGGCGGTGGAGGCCAACAATTCCGACGTGGATGAGACCGTCGAGTTTGCGAGCGAGCGGTACTTCGAGCTGGCCGATGAGCTGGCCTCGGAAAACCGCCAAGGCGTGCTGGCCTTGGGCCAGGACGTGCTGCTCAGCCGCGGCGGCAGGGTGATCCTGGTGAAGCGCCCCGCGGCGGAAACGCCCTGATGGCCCGGGCCCGTGTGCTTATCGTCGAGGACGATGCCGGCGTGCGCAAGGCCGTGGCCGACGCGCTCGACGCCTTCGGGTACGACTCGGCCGTGGCCAAGGACGGGCAGGAAGGCCTCTCCCGCGCGCTGGGGGAGGCCTTCGATCTGGTCTTGCTCGACGTGCGGATGCCGCGCATGGATGGGCACGCCCTGATGGCCGAGCTCCGGCGGGCGCGGCCGGGGCTGCCGGTCATCTTCCTGACCGCGCGCGGCGAAAGCGGCGAACGGGTGAAGGGCCTGCGAGGGGGTGCCGATGATTATGTTGTGAAGCCCTTCGGCACCGAGGAACTGATCGCGCGCATCGAGGCGGTGCTGCGGCGCAGCCCAGAGCGGCCTACCTCGGTGGGGGCCATCGTGCTCGACGGCTTGAGTGTGAACCTCGAGCGGCGCGAGGTGACGCGCGAGGGGCACGAAGCCACGCGGATCACCGAGAAGGAGGTGGCCTTGCTGGCCTATCTGGCGGGCAGCCCGGGTCGGGCCATCTCGCGCGATGAGCTGCTCAGCCGCGTGTGGGGGCTCGACCCGCGCGGGATGCGCACGCGGACGGTGGACATGGCCGTCGCGCGGCTGCGCGAGCAACTGGGTGATGACCCGACCGATCCGAAGGTGATCGTGACCGTGCGCGGCAAGGGCTATATGCTCGCGGGGCATGTGACGGCTGGGGAGGCCACCGGCTAGTTGCGCGCCAAGCGAATCATCCCGTGGATTATTTACATCGTGTGCGCGGTGGCCGTGCTCGAGGGGTTGGGCTACGCGGGCTACAAGGCCCTCGACCTGCAACGCCAGCGCCGCGAGGACGAGGCCGCGCGGCTGGCGCTCTGGCGCATGGACAGCGCCCTGACGGCGGTGTTAGCCGCCGAGAGCGCGCGGCCGTATTTCCATTACCGGCCGTTCCACCCGGCCGAGCGGGCGTACAGCGCGATGCTCGGGCCCGTCGAGCCCGGCGAGGTGCTGGTGCCCAGCCCGCTGCTCACGCGCGTCCCGCCGTTCGTGCGGCTGCACTTCGAGGTCGGGCCCGATGGCCATGTGACCAGCCCGCAGGCGCCCGATGGCAACCTGAGGGAGCTGGCCGAGTCCGAATACGTGGCCGCCGACGACGTGATCGCGGCCGAAGCGCTGCGGCTGATGCTTGCCGAGCTGCTCGAGGCGGGCGAACCCGAGCCGTTGATTGCTGGCGCGGACGTGAACTCGAAAGTGGATGCCGATCGGTTGGCAAGGCAGGAAACGGCCGCCGCCGCGCAGCTCGCCGAGTCACCGATGTCACAACTCGATCTCGGTGACTTTGTGCAGTCAGAAGCCCAGACGCAACGCGACCAGCTCGTGCGGCCCGGCGAACGCGCGCAGGAACCCATGCGCGAGAGTCCCTCGCGTGTGCCCGCCGCCCAATCACGTCGAGCGCCCAAGAGCAGGACCGCCATCGAGCAGCCCGAAGTGGTGCTTGGCCCCTTGTCAGCCTCGTGGCTCTCGGGCGAGGAACTGGTGCTGACGCGCGAGGTGCGCGTGGGCGAAACCACGCTACACCAGGGGGTGTGGCTCGACTGGCCCTCGCTCCACCAATGGCTGCTGGCCCAGGTACATGATCTCACGCCCGGGGCGATGCTGCGGCCCGGCGCGGGCGAGGCACGCTCGCTCGCGGTCATCCCCGCCCTGATCGAGGTTCCAAACAATGCGAGCCTGCTAGCCGAACTGGCCTCGCCGCTGGGCGTGGTGCTGGTGCTCACATGGGGCGCGGCGCTGCTGGCGGTGGTGGCCATCGGCGTGGTGTTGCGACTGGCCACGAGCCTGGCCGAGCGGCGTGGACGGTTCGTCTCGGCGGTGACGCACGAGCTGCGCACGCCGATGACCAGCGTGCGCCTGTACGCCGACCTGCTTGCCAGCGACGCGGCCAGGGACGATGAACGGCGGGACCGCTTCATTGGAACCCTGCGCGAGGAATCGGCACGGCTGGCGCGCATCATCGAGAACGTGCTGGCGTACGCGAGGCTGGGCCGGGCTGGCGGCAATGGAGATTCGAGACGGCCGACCGTGGGTGACATTCTCGAGCAAGCGATCAACGAGCAAACGCCCGCGATGGCACACGCTGGGCTGGGCATACGGTGCGAACTCGACGAGGGCGACGCCCAGCGCGTGCTCGACGCCGACGGCGACGCCGCGGCGCGGATCGTGGGCAATCTCATCGAGAACGCCTGCAAGTACGCACAGTCGAGCGAACCGGCCGAGGTGCTGATCGCCGCACGGTGTGAGGGCGGCATGGCGT
>CAYGTM010000129.1:2329-6579 GCA_964352795.1 uncultured Phycisphaera sp. | reverse complement strand
CGCGGCGCTGTGCGGTCGCCGGCCGACGGTCGGAGCGGTCGAGGCCCGGATGGGGGTGGCCCGATGGAACAACACGGATGGTCGGGGATTGCCGCCCTTGGCATGGCGTTGCTGGCGCTCGCATGGCCGCTGGCGGCACCCGCGACGGGGTCGAGTACCGAAGCCCAACAGGCCGGGCAGGACGAGGGTGCTGAGCCGCTCACGCGTGAGCGTCTGCTCGCCTGGTTCGAGGCCGAGCGGCAACTCGCCGCCCACCCGCCCCCGCTGGGCAACGTGCGCCTGGATTACGAGGTTTACGAGCACGCCTTCGCCACCCCCGCGGTACTGGCGCAGTGGAAGCAAGAAGTTCAGGGCCATCCCGAGCACCCCAAACTGCAACTGATCCCGGTCGTCGAACGCCGCCTGCGCGATGGGCCGGACGTATCGCACGGCAGCATCTGGCGGCCCCGCGAGGACGCGTGGCGACAGAACGTCGAGCCTAGCAAGCCGACGCCCGGGGTGGTGACGTTTGGAGACAGGGGGCAGCGCGGCAGCCAGCACTGGCGGCTGTTCGAGGACACCGTCGTGCTCGAGCAGCCGGGTTCGTCTTCCGTGCAGAGCGAACTCGCCAGTCTGCACCATCTCCTCGGGCTGTTCCTCCACGGCGGGTTGCACCGGGGACAGACCGGCGAAATCAACTCAGTTTCGATCGATTCGGATCACTGGACTATCGAGGGCGCCAACGACCGCGGCTGGTCGTGGTCGTATGAAGGAACGTGGAACGCGGACCTGGATCGCGGGTTCGTGCACGGGGTCGAAGAGCGGCCCGCCGCGAAGGATTGGGGGGCGCGGGTGTGGGCGTTGGGGCCCTACGAAGTCGACCCCGTGCTCGCCCGGTGGGTCGCCACCCGCGTGGAGTATCGGGCGGGTCGTGGTGCCGAGCAGTCCCGCACCGACTACCGGTTGGGCGGTGCCTACCCGGTAGAAACTGACCGCATGGCGGCGGTGCTCCTCGTGCCAGCCATCGGGAAGGAAGACGCCGTAAGAGGCCTGATCGCGGCGGGAATGGAGCAGGACGTGGGCGAGGGCGTGATCCGCCGGATCGACGTGGCCGGCCGCGTGACGGCCACCGACCGGATCGACCGGCCGCCGCCATCCTCACCCGTGCTGCGGAATGTTGGCATCGTCGCGGCGGTGGCGATCGTTGGTGTGCTGATCTGGATGCGTGTTCGTCGCTGAGCCGCTGTGGTTCGGAACGGGCACGCGAAACGCATGAACAAGGAGAATCGCAATGCGTTTGCAACGTCTGACAGGTGTGATCGGTATGTTTGGCATCTCGGTGTGCGCGATGGTGGTTTCGGCGGATCAGTGCTTTGATAATGAGACGCACAATACTTGCTCCATGCTCGCGCCGGCGTACCCGAGCGGCTCAGACTGTGTTGTGCCCATGAGCAACAACAGCTGTGAAATCGGGGTTCCTGCGTGTGATGGTGTCGACTCGATTGGAAGCCCGACCACGAGCGAGTGCCGCTTCAAGTTTGGTACGAAAAACGAGCACGGCCAGTGCGTGCAGGGCTCAGGTTCAGAGCAGACTGGCACGGTGCAGTGCTCGCCAGCAGTCGGCCAGGCGTGCGGCGGGGGTGGCGGCGTCGAGTAAATCCAACTTGCCGGAGTTCTCATGCTTGAGCCATGATCGGAGCCAACGTGATGAAAAGCGTCTCGCTCGTTGAACGCGTGCTCGTTGGCCTGGTCATGGCCGTTCTGGTCGTTGCGGCGCTCGGAAAGCTGCTGGATCCCGGCGGCTTCCGGGCGTCGCTCGACTCGTGGGCGTTCATTCCCACGGCAGTGCAGGGGCCGCTGTCGATGGGCGTGCCGCTCCTGGAGATCGCCATCGCGGCCGCCTGGTTCCTCGGCCTTCATCGTGCCGCCATGGCGTGGCTGGCCGCGGGGCTCATCGCCTCGTTCACGGGGCTGTACGCGGTCCATCTCGCGTTCTCTTCACCCCCGGACTGCCACTGCCTGGGCCTCATCGTGTCGTTCGATCGGGGCCAAGCGTTCGCCGAGAACCTGCTGGTGCGTAACGGCGTATTGCTGGGAATGCTGGGCGTGGCCGGAGTCCTGGCGATCATGCGAACCCGCGCCGGCCGGGCGGAGCCGCGATCGGTGCGGGGCGCGAGCGTGCATGGCGTCGCGGCACCCGGCTTCACGCTCGTCGAGACGCTGCTGGTCATCGCCCTCATCGGCATCCTGATCGGCCTGGTGCTGCCATACCTGGCCGGTGCCCGCGACAAGGCCCAAGAGGTGGGTGCCCTGGCGCTCATCCGAGGCCACGGCCAGATATTGCAGACCTATTCGGCCGACTACGCGGGGTACTTCCCGGTCATCGGCCACCCCGACAGGCCGACGACGATCCAGGCCGGCGGACGCGAGATCGAGGTTCAGTACTGGCACGCCGACTTCCATTGGATCTACGCGCTGGCCGACCAGTACTACAACGGGCGCATCGGGCATCCCTCGCTGTTCCCGCCGGGCTATGAGGACGGCGGCTCGCCCTTCAAGTACACCGAGAGCTACCTGGCCGTGCCCGACTTCTGGGCGACCGAGACGCGCACCGGCCGGCAGCAGTGGCGGGCCGTGCCGGCGGCGCTGACGGCGTATCCATCGGCGAAGGGATTGCTCACGAGTTGGGCGGCGCGCGTGCCCGTGCCCGGAAAGCCGGCGACGTACAGCAGCCCCGACGACATGCCCCAGGAGACAGCCTTCGCCGATGGTTCGGCCCGCACGATCGTCCGCCGGGAGTTCCAGCCTTGGGTACTGACCGGCGAGGGTGACTATCCGGGCCGCGAGACCACGCCCCTGGGCTGGCCGGTGCTGCACACGCTGAACGGCACGCAAGGGCGTGACGTCAAGTAGCGGTGGCGTCGGGAACGCCCAATCGCCCCAGCGGCACGCACCCGCCCGGATTGCTCGTCGTCGTCGTGTGCTCGCTCTCCGGGCCTCGTAAGTGTGCGATCAAGGCGAGCATGTCCTCGCGGGGCGGGGCGGTCAGCACCATCGGTTTGCCCGTGATGGGGTGGTCGAAGGCGAGCAGGCTCGCGTGGAGCTTCTGGCGGGAGATGATGTGCTCTTCGAGCTCGAACGCTCTGTCGCCGTACATGTCGTCGCCGACGATGGGCCAGCCTCGAAACGAACAATGCACGCGGATCTGGTGGGTGCGGCCGGTCTTGAGTTCGAGTTCTAATAATGCAAAGTGCTGGCCGCCCACGGGCTGGTCGTGCAGGCGGTAGCGTTCGCGCACTCTTGCGATCGTTAGGCTGGGCTTGCCCAGGTGGTCGTGGCGCACGACCTGCTTCTCGCGGTAGCCCTTTTCTTTACTTGGATGCGGGCCGATGGGCTCGTCGATGGCCTCGGTGTCGGCGTCGAGCGCGCCCTTGGGCTCCCCGCAGACGATGGCCAGGTACCGCTTGTCGGTCGTGCGCTCCTCGAACTGGCGGGCCAGCTTCCAATGGGCCTCCTCGCTCTTGGCGAAGACGATCACGCCCGTGGTGTCGCGGTCGAGCCGGTGGACGACGCCGGGCCGTGCCGAGTCGGCGTTGACCGGTGAGAGTTCGCCACCAGTTTTCTTGCCCTCAGCATCAGTCGAATGCAGGAAGTGCCACGCCAAGGCGCCCAGCATCGTGCCCGTGTTGTGGCTGCGCGCGGGGTGGACGATGATGTCGGCCCGCTTGTTGAGCGCGATCAGGTGCTCGTCCTCGAACAGGACGTCGATGGGGATGTCCTCGGGCTCGATCTCGCCGCTCGGTGGCGGGGGCAGCACGATGGTGATGGCATCGTCCAAACGTAACTTCGTAGACGCCCGCGCGGGCTTGCCGTTCACCATCGCCGCCCCGTCGTCGATCATCCGCTGGATCTGGCTGCGACTCATGAAGGGGATGCGGCTGGTGAGGTACTTGTCGAGCCGGTCATTGATATCACGCTGCAATGTAAGTTCGACGCGGCGGGCGTCGGCGTCGTCGGGTCCGTACCGCTCGACGGCCGCGCGCAGGGCGTCCTGGTCGATCTTGCCGCCGGGGTCGAGCAGTGATTGGAGTTCGGTGGGCTGGCTCACGGGCCTGGGTCTGGGGTAGGCTCGGGCGCGGGATCATCGGCGGGCTCGTCACCACCGGCGGGTTCGCCGAACAGGCCGCCTTCCAACCCGCCCAGATCGAATCCGCCCAGGTCGCCCAGGCCGAAGGGATCGTCCTCATCGCTTTGCTCGGGAGCGATCGGCT
>CAYGTM010000129.1:0-2319 GCA_964352795.1 uncultured Phycisphaera sp. | reverse complement strand
CGCGCCGACGCTGGCGCGCATCATCTGCTTGTCGTCGACGACCAGGACGTTGATACTCATGCGGCGGCTCCTGCGGGGACGGGGGCGGCCTCCGCCTGGCGTGTGGGGTCGGCTTGGTGTTGCGGCTCGGGCTGGGGCAGCGACGCGCTGGCGGGCAGGATGACCGCCTGGCTCAGCAGGTCGAGGCTGGCGATGCGGGCGTCGGACACCTGGGCCATCGCGCCATAGCCCGCCTCGCGGTCGAGGGTCGCGGCCCGCTGGTAATGCGTGCGGGCGGTGTCGAGCTCGCCCAACGCCTCGGCCACGGCGGCCAGACCCATGTGCGCCCGAACCTGATGAACGCCGGCCGCGCCGCTGGCGTCGGCCACTTGGGTGAACGCCGTGCGGGCCTGTTGCAAGTACGTGCCGCGCAACTCGCCGTCGAGCAGTTCTTCGTCGGGATACATGCCGGTGGGGTCAGGCTGGGCCCCGATGACCACGCCCCGGCGCACAGCGCTCAGATAGGCCTCGGCGGCGGTCAGGCGGGCGACGTGGGCGACGGCCCCCACGTCGTCGTATTGCCGGGCCAGGCTCAGCAGCGTGTCGGGGCTTGTGGTGTCGGTGCTGGTGGCCAGGGCGAGCTGGACGAACGCCTCATCGGTGCGCTCGTCGGCCTTCTGGGTGAGGTATCGCCGGCCGCTGAAGGCCAGGGCGATGATGGCCACCACGATGAGCACCCTTGGCCCCCACTTGACCAGGAAGTCCCGAAACTCTTCGTTGATCCGCGACTCGTCGAGCCCGGCGCGGTCCTTGATCTGTCCCTGGCGTTCGTCCATAAGGCAAGTCTAGGGCGATGGCTTCCAGAAGCCCCACGCTCCGGGGTGGGCCAGGGCGGCATCGGACACCAGCCGCTGGCGGACGAGGCGGGCGAGGGCTTCGAGGCCCCGGCCGTCGAGGGTCGAGACGGCCGCGTCGGCCCAGGCTGGTGGAGGGGCGGTGAGCAGGTCGGCCCGCGTCGCCACCCGGAGATCGCCACGCTCGGGCTCCGTCCCGCTCGCGTCCTGGCACCAGATCACAAGATCCGCCGCCTCGATCGCCCGCCGGGCCAACTCCTGCGCTTCGGCGAGCACGGCGTCGTCGCTCAGGTCGACGCCGGGCGCATCGAGCCACCGCACCACAAGGCCGTCCAGTTCCAGGTCCACCGCCACCGCGTCCCGCGTCACGCCCGGCCGGTCGGCCACTCGGGCGACGGTGCGGCCGGCGAGGGCGTTGGCCAGGCTCGACTTGCCGACGTTGGCCGGGCCGGTGGCGACGACCAGGGGCGGGTGGAGGAGGCGATCGAGCTCGCGGGCGATGCTGACGGGGACTTCTTCTACGCCCGACGCCCATCGTGCGGGCTGGCTCAAGAGGTGGGCCACGGCCCGCTCGCCCCGTGCGTGGCCAAGGGCGGTGAGCATGTGGGCTTCGATCTCGTTCGACGCTTCTGGCCAGGCGGGGTCCGACTCGCTCCTGGTCAATCCCGCGTCGAGCAGTGCCTTCGCCAACGCCCGGCACACCTGCACGCC
Source organism: uncultured Phycisphaera sp. (assembly GCA_964352795.1). Taxonomy (GTDB): domain Bacteria; phylum Planctomycetota; class Phycisphaerae; order Phycisphaerales; family UBA1924; genus JAHCJI01. The sequence continues at coordinate 775 of CAYGTM010000129.1, read as the reverse complement.
CCCGTGGGGCGTCAACAGCAGCACGCTCTCATTGGGGCGGATGGCCAGCAGCGTGTCGACGTTGGGCACGGTGCGCAGCGCGGCGCGGCCGGGTGTGGGGGCGGTGAAGCCGATGGCCTCGCTGGCGGATTCGATATCACCAACCACCTGGAACACGGCGACGGCCGAGGCGATGCCGGGGGTGGAGCGTTGGGCGAATGAAGCGGAGAACGTCACGCATCAGCGTATGGCCTACAGCCCACCTTACAACCCCACGACCCTTCCCAGCACCACCATCGCCACCACGCCGCCCACGAAGGCGACCGCCACGGCGGTCCGGCCGGTCCGCTCCAGGGCCTCGGGGATCAGGTCATCGATCACAAGAAAAGTCATCGCCCCCGCAGCCAGGCCCATGCCAAAGGGCAGCAAGGGCTCGAAGATCCAGATGAACCACGCGGCGAACGGGGCCGCCAGCGGCTGGGGCAGGCTGGTGAACAGGGCCCAGAACAGGCAGGCCCTGACGCTCAGCCCCGCGGCCATCAGGGCCAGCGTGATGGCGATGGCCTCGGGGATGTTGTGCACCGCCAGGGCGCTGGCGATGCTCACCCCCAGCGTGGGCAGGGTGCCATCGGCCCGAAAGTCGGCGCCGAAGGCCACGCCGATGGCGACCCCCTCGGGCAGGCTGTGGATGGTCATGGCGGCGACGATGAGGAGCGCCCGCTTGCCGCCGGATTTCCGCAGATTGGCGATGTCGAAGTCGCCGTTGCCGCTGATCCATTTCACGGCCATCCAATAG